>CAYWDJ010000254.1:0-1501 GCA_964457005.1 uncultured Planctomycetia bacterium | reverse complement strand
GGCAAGAGCTCCATGGTATATTTTATCAAGATGGTTTTCAATCCGCCCATGAGGTTCTTGCAGAACTATTTTGTGATAAAAGGTATAGCCGAGGGCTGGACTGGATTTGTGATAAGTTTTAACGCGGCAATAGTTGAGAGTATTAAATACTACAAGTGTTTAAAATGGAGCCTTGATAAAAATGAATAATACAAAGAAACAATGGGCTGATGTATATAACAAACCTGCTGGTGTGGCTTGTTTTGTTGAAAACATCCACGTGCATAAAGAATTTTTGGATGAGATGTTTGCTGTTCCACATTCTCGGGTGTTGGAGGTTGGCTGCGGCAGCGGGACTTTATCTGTGTTTATGAGCCATTTGGGAGCTGATGTAACGGCTGTTGACAGAGACCCAGATATACTTGCCAGGGCCGACAAAACTTCGGAGCAACTTAATGGAAAGGTCAAATTCGTAGAGGCGGATGCTTTTAAATTGCCGTTCAGCGATAAAGAATTTGATATTGCTTTTTCACAGGGAGTGATAGAGCATTTTACAGATGAAGATATCATGAAATTGTTGAGAGAACAGCTTAGGGTGGCTAAATGTGTATTTTTTAGTGTGCCGAATAAGTCTTATAACCATAAAGATTTTGGGGATGAGAGACTTATGGCAAAAAGCCAGTGGGACAATATTCTGTCTGAATTTAATCTGAAAGTTAGTAAGGATTATTACTGTATAAGGGCAAAAAGGAATTTGTTCCGGAGTTTGCCGATAATGTATATGGCGGGCATAGAATGAAAATAGGTATGGATGTACAATCTGTTCAGGGGAAGGCAACCGGCATAGGGTTTTATACTAGGAACCTTATAGAGTACCTGGAGAGGACCGGAGAAGTTTCCATCGTTCAATTTGCAACCGGAAAGGGTGATCTTAATACTATAGAGAGAATGAAGTGGGAGAATCTCGGCCTTATGCACACGGCCAAAAAACAATACCTGGATCTTCTGCATATACCAGGGTTTGCCGGGCCCATGTTTCCCGGATCTATAAAAAAGATTACGTCGGTGCATGATCTTATAGGTATGATATATCCTGAAAACCTGAGACTTGCCAGCAGGTTTTACTGGCAGAGGTGGCTGCCGGCATGTGTGAAAAATTCAGAGCTTATACTTGCTTCTTCAGAGAATACGAAAAAAGATATTATCAGGCTGCTCGGGGTTTCGGCCGAAAAGATCCGGGTTGTACTTATGGCAGTGGATGATAAGTTCAAGCCATGTGGGGACCCAGAGGCCCTCAGTAAGGTTAGGGTAAAATATGGTCTTCCGGAGGATTTTATGCTAAATGTCGGGACTATTGAGCCCAGAAAGAATATTCCGGGGCTAGTTGAGGCTTTCGCAAAGTATACAAAAGAATACAAAGGGGAAATGCATTTGGTTCTGGTGGGGAAAAAGGACTGGGGATACGAACAAGTTAAGAATACCGTTGAGGATTTGGAGATCTCAGACAGGGTGCTTTTTACTG
>CAYWDJ010000253.1:0-1515 GCA_964457005.1 uncultured Planctomycetia bacterium | reverse complement strand
AGCCCCGAAAATATCACGGCAATCCAGTATCATTTTAGAGTTCTTCGCAACCAATTTATAGTCAACCTTGGTATGATCTGTCACAAGTATTACCAGATCTTGTTTTTTGATCAAACCGGCCGTCAATTTCTTGGGCTTCATTTTAACACCATGAATATCCAGAAAGGGTATATGCGGATCATGATAAACAAGGGCCGCCCCTTTCTTCTTAAGTATCTTCAGCATATCCAATGCCGGAGATTCTCTAAGATCATTTACATCTTTTTTATATGCCACACCCAAAACCAGGATCTTCGCCTCGCTTGTCTTTATTTTCATTTGTTTTAAAAGTTCGATTGCCCTCTTGACGGCATATTTTGGCATATCCCTGTTAGTCTTGGCGGCTATATCTATCATTTTTGTCTCAAACCCAACCTTACGAGCCTTCCAGGAAAGATACATCGGATCTGCCGGTATGCAATGTCCCCCTATCCCCGGTCCGGGATAAAAAGGCATAAAACCGAACGGCTTTGTCTTTGCCGCCTCTATAACTTCCCAAACATCTATCCCAAGTTTATTGCAAAGCATTGCGAATTCATTTATAAGCCCTATATTCACTATTCTGAACGTATTCTCTAATAGCTTCGTCACCTCGGCAGCCTCGGCCGTTGAAACGCTTACGACCTTTTTAATTATCTTTGAATATAAAAGTTTTCCAAGTTCCGTGCTTTGCCGGGTGAGTCCCCCTATAACTTTGGGAATATTCGTAAGCTGGTATTTCGGATTGCCCGGGTCTATCCTCTCCGGCGAAAACGACAGGAAAAAATCTTTGTCTAGTGCCAGTCCGCTTTTTTCGAGTACGGGCAATATAACTTCTCTTGTTGTTCCGGGATAAGTCGTACTTTCAATAATGATCATTTGCCCGGATCGAAGATACTTTGCAAGAGACTTTGAAGCCGCCAGGATATAGGACACGTCGGGTTCTTTTACTTTCCTGAGAGGCGTAGGCACACAGACTATGATCACATCTGACTCCGCTATCACATTGTCTTTTGTCGTTGCCTGGAAACGCCCTGAGGCAAAGATCTTTTTAACTTCACCGTCAGAGATATCATCAATGTATGAGACCTTTTTTTTCAAACGATTAACTCTCTTAGCGCTCTTATCAAGGCCGTTTACTTTGTATCCCTTTTTGCAAAGCTCAACAGCTATCGGAAGCCCCACATAACCAAGACCTACAATGGTCACAATAGCTTTTTTATTATTTATCTTTTTCTTTAGTTCCGCATACGCATTCATTTACTTCTCCCCTTCAAGATAATCTTTCAAAGCTTCTTTCCAGCTCCTCATATTTACACCGGTCATTTTCTCAAATTTCGTATTATCCAATACGGAGTACGCGGGCCTTGGTGCGGGCCTCGCCAGATCTTCACTCGATATGGGATATATCCTTACACCGGGAACGATGTTACACGCAAATTCACACCAGGAGCATTCTCCTGAATTTGAAACATTAAATATGTTTCCCTTTAGACC
>CAYWDJ010000252.1:0-1516 GCA_964457005.1 uncultured Planctomycetia bacterium | reverse complement strand
AATTATAGACTAATAGATTGAGTTAGTTACTTAATGATGGACGTCCCTTATTCCCATATAAATGTTTGGATGTTCGAATCATAAAAGATATCCAAAACTCCGGTGCGTGGTTGTCTATCATGGTTTTTATAACACTTGCGCTCTTGTATGCAACCTACCAAAGACTGAAAAGCAGGGCATGGTTCATTTTGAGGGCGATAGAGCGGTTGGGGGCCGCAGAGACACCTGAAACCTTGACGAAATTGCGAGATGAGTTGCTTGTTTTCTGTGACATGAAAAACAAGCCACAAAACAAGGGCCTCTAACCAGCGGCTGCACAAGGACCGCTCGTACCTCGCGGCCTGTGAGCCACGGCGTTGGGCTTCATCGATAATGGCAAAACTTATGTTTACTTGCATCTATTGCCTAAAAACTGAGCCTATTGTTTCTCCATCTGAAGCTCATATTTTTCCGGATGCTATGGGTGGCGTTAAATCAACACGAGATACGGTATGCAAAAATTGCAATCACAAAATAAACCGCCGTTTTGAACAGGCAGAAGTTGCAAAATTTTCATTCTTCCAAAGCATTTGGGGGATTAAAAGTCGAAGAGGGAGAATCAAAGGAGTTCCTGCAACCGTCGAATATGAGGGTAAAAGTTTTAATATTTCTTTGGATGAGGAAGGATTACCCAAAACACCCTTAGTTTTTCGTGAGAAAGATAGCACAGGTAAAAATTATTATAGCATAATTGGCCCTGCACCGCTTGTGGAAGAAAAACAGAAGGAAATTGAAAATAAAATCAAATCTATAATTTGGAATGAAAAAGATTTAACAGGGATTGATCTTCCTGAATCTGTAATCGAAATTGCTTCAGATATGGCCAGAAAGACATTAAGGAGATTGGCTGCTAAAGTGGCTTATGAAAGATGGGGTCAATTAAGGAGTTCTTTTGTATTAGACGATGCTCAATATAATAATATTCGAAATTTCATTCTTAAAGGCGAAGAACCCATTGTGTTATGCGGGGTCCTAAGTGACAATCGCCTATTAAATGGTATGCTAAATTTTCCAACTGGTCACCATGCGGTTGTCATCAATGCCCACCCTAAAAGCAATGTTCTCGGAGCCTTTGTAACATTTTATAGTTTGTTCTATTTTTGGGTTATCCTTTCAACCAATTTTCAAGCTATAGTGCCTATTGATGATGCATTAATTGAAGATCCTCAAGACCAAAAGGCATATGTTCCAATTTTTCGGTCGAATACTGGAAATTTATTAGTTCACTGGGATCATATCGTGAATCCCTTCTTAAAAAATCCTGAAAATGTAGCAATTTCATCTATGAAATTTGCCATCAATAAATTCCAAACAACAGCTGATGAAGCATATGGCTCAAAGGGAATAAAGCATGTTTTAGCCCAACCAACCACTGGAGATGGACGTGAATAACGCTGGCGCGTTATCACGCCACTCAGTTTCGCGTTAGGCTACTATACACTAAAATATTTTTTCATCAAATTGTTGGCTGGTTGTG
>CAYWDJ010000251.1:0-1528 GCA_964457005.1 uncultured Planctomycetia bacterium | reverse complement strand
TGAAGCTGGCTGAGTATGGGCTGGAGAATGAAGTGTATAAAGTCAATTTTGAGTCCGCCGGGATGGCGCGGCGCGTGGCAGATAAATTTTCAACTAATTCATGGCCAAGATATGTTGTGGGGGCAATGGGGCCTACGGGAAAACTTCCTTCTTCAACGGATCCTTCTCTGGGAGATATTACATATCCTGAATTGAAGGAGATGTTTTATAAGCAGGCTCTTGGGCTTATAGACGGAGGGGTGGACGCTATACTTATTGAAACTGGCCAGGACCTTCTTGAAATGAAGGCGGCGCTGAACGGGGCTAAGAAAGCTATTTCTGAAAAAGGAAAAGATATAGTTACTATGGTGCAGTGTACCCTGGCCAATAACGGACGGATGCTTTTAGGAACAGAGATCTCAGCGGTAATGTCCACTTTGTCATATCTTGGAGCAGATGTTGTCGGGATGAATTGCAGCACGGGTCCGGTCGAGATGGAGGGAGCGGTAGCATATCTCAGCAAGAACGCACCTACATATATATCATGTCTGCCAAACGCCGGGCTTCCTGTCGAGGTTGACGGGGAGACGGTTTATCCCATGCAGCCTGATGACATGGCTGTGCTTATGGCCAGGTTCGTGAAAGAATACGGGATAGACATAATAGGGGGATGCTGCGGGACAACCCCCGAACATATTCAAAAAATAAGGGAAAAAGTAAATCTTTCAGAAAAAAGAAAAAGAAAAGATAATGATTTTTATGCATCCTACTTTAAGGGGTATTCATTGGACGACGCGAAGCGTCCTCTTAAGGTTGGAGAGAGGATAAATACGCAGGGGTCGCGTAAAACCAAGAATATGCTTCTGGACGAGGATTATGATGGAGTTCTGGATCTGGGCCGGACACAGATAAAGGCCGGTGCGGATCTTCTGGATGTTTGCAGCGTCCTTACTGAAAGGAATACGGAGAAAAGAGACTCTCTCATCTTGGTAAGGCAGCTTGCCGAGAGTGTACAGGTCCCTCTGATGGTAGATTCTACGGACGCTGAAGTTATACAAAGTTTTCTCGAAGCTTATCCCGGCACTGCTTTTATTAATTCAGTAAATCTTGAAGATGGCGGGGAGAAAGCCCGAAAAGTGTTTGCTCTTGCCAAAGAGCATGGATCGTTCATAGTTAATCTTGTGATAGACTCAAGCGGTATGGCTAAGACGGTAGCACATAAACTTGAGATAGCCCGGGAGTTGCACAGGATAGCAACTGGTGAGTTCGGAATAGAGCCTCACCGGCTTCTCTTTGATATGCTTACATTTTCGCTTGGTACGGGTGAAGAGGAATATGCGCTGTCAGCGGTTAACACCTATGAGGCAATAGAAAAGATAAAGAAGGTATGCCCCGGGGTGTTAACGGTCTCAGGTGTAAGTAATGTATCTTTCGGGCTTACAAAAGAAGCTCGAAGGATAATAAATATGGTTTATCTCTACCATGCCGTACAGGCGGGGTTGGATCTGGCTATAGTGAATCCGTCTGAGTACATCGAATATAAAGATAT
>CAYWDJ010000250.1:0-1528 GCA_964457005.1 uncultured Planctomycetia bacterium | reverse complement strand
CTGTCGGGAACATCCTTATTTTTTGTCACAACACTTCCGGCTCCGATTATCGCCCCTTTGCCGATCTTGACAGGGGCTATTAAAATAGCTCCAACACCGATAAAAGCATTATCGCCTATTTCTGTCCTGCTCTTGTTCTTTCCGTCATAATTGGCCGTTATGACACCCGCACCGACATTAACATCACGACCGACCAGAGTATCTCCCAGATAGGTGTGATGTTTTACTTTTGCGCCTTCTCCCACTTCCGTCCGGCACAACTCGACATAGTTACCTACTTCAACTTCCTTCGCCAGCTTTGTGCCCGGCCTTAGCCGCGCAAAAGGTCCTATCCTGCAGCCTTCGCCGATCTTCACATTCTCTTCAATAACCGTACACGGGTAAATGATAGTGTCTTTTTCTATTGTTACGCTTTCATCGACATATGTTGAGTCAGGATCTACAATAGTAACTCCTGCCTCCATAAACCTGTCTAAGACCTCTTTATTCACTATCTTGTTGACCATAGCAAGCTCCTTCCGGGAGTTGATTCCAATAAATTCATCCTGCTCACAGCTTACCGACAACGCTGTCTTTCCTCTATCGGTTAAAATATCTACGATGTCCGTAAGATAAAACTCTTGTTTCTTCTCGTTTAGCTTTATCTCGCTTATAAACTTTTTTACATCTTCGTTCTTAAAACAGTATGTTCCGACATTGACCTCGTTTATATTTTTCTCGCTTCCATCAAGGTCTTTTGCCTCTACAATTTTCACAACATTATCGTTTTTGTCCCTTACGATACGTCCGTATTCAGCGCCGTCTCCCACCTCGCAGGTCAGGAGTGTGGCCGAAGCGTCATCCTCTTCATGCCTTTTTATCATAGACATGAACGTGACGTCTTTTATAAGCGGTGCGTCTCCGCAGGTTACCAGAACGTTCCCTTCCGCTTCCAATAGGTGCGGCATCGCTTGAAGCAATGCGTCCCCGCTCCCAAGAAGTTGTTCCTGTTTTACAAAAATTATATTGTCATCTTTGAAAGAGCTTTCTATCAATTCAGCTTTATACCCCACAACCACGACTATTTTTTCTATCCCGGCCTTTCTAAGATTCTCTATTACTCTTCCCAGGATAGGCTTAGATCCGATCTTATGCATTACCTTGGGAGTCTCTGTCTTCATCCTGGTGCCAAGGCCTGCCGCCAAAATAACCGCTGTAAAATCTTTCATATATTTTTTTCCTAAACCGTCGGCCCAAAGGCCCGGATTTCAAAATTTGGCTGGCGGACAGGGGTTCGGCGCCTACAGGCTCCTACCATCCCATCGTCCCTCGCTACCGCTCGTGCCGAAAAATATTTTCGCCCTCCGGTCGGCCATCCACCACTTCATTTGTGTCGTTCCCTCGTCGGCTCGGGAACTGCCTATATTAAAGGTTCAGTGGTTCCATTCTCACCCTGCGCTGCTTACCACCAAATTGTGGATTTCAAAATTTGGCTGGCGGACAGGGGTTCGAACCCCGACAAGCAGCACCAAAAGCTGCTGTGCTACCA
>CAYWDJ010000249.1:0-1531 GCA_964457005.1 uncultured Planctomycetia bacterium | reverse complement strand
TGCCTCCAAGAAAATATCCTTCAGATTTGAATAGTAAGTTTTTGCCCTCGACTTTTGATGGCAGTTCTACTTTTTTACCCACCCCGCGGGTCTGAAGCGGTCTACACTGCAGAAGATTTATCTTAAACTTACCATCCTTCATAAAATTTACAGTAAATTCTATCTCAACAGGATATTTGTAGTTATTTTCCAGGGCATTCAACACTTTCATTATTATGCCCCCGAAATCATTGTCAGAAAAAATTTTATCAAAAGTAAGTATCCAGCTCTCTCTCCCTTCCATTCCCTTTTCTTTCATCCATCGAATGGCTTCTTCATCTCTCACCGCTATAAGATCAAGGTTTACATCAAGACCTCTCTCTAGCAAACTATCAAACTTAACGGTTTTAAAGCTATTCTCCTTAACATCTATAACATCCACACTATGCTGTGAAAACCTCTTTAAGTCCGACATTTCAGCGTAAGGTTTTAATAAGGGAGCATCAAGTGCTACTATCCTGGGATAATCTCCCTCCACACGGTTTACTGCTCTTGTCCCAAGCCCAAAAACAATACGCAGCATTCCCGCTTCTGATTTCATTTTTTCGTTCCACACATATGCGTTATATGAGATCCCGACCCCGCCAATATCCGGAAAAAAGAAATCGTCATGATAAGATCCTGATACTCTCTGGACCAGAAGGGCCATCTGCTCGTCTTTAGTATCCAACCCCCGTTGATGCCGATATGTCAACGCATCCTCACTCATAGTGCTGGCATAAACTTCTTGAACGGCCTCGACAAACTGCGTATACCTCTCCTCCGGAGTACCTTGATTAGGGCAGAACACACTTTCATATTTGCCGGCAAAAGCATTGCCGAATCCATCTTCAAGCAGGCTGCTTGAACGAACTATAAAGGGAGATGTTCCGAAATATTCAATGATCTGCTGGAACTGCTCCATAGTCTCCTCGGAGAACTTACCGTTATGCATTTTGTCTTTGAGCTCCTGGGCAGCTTCAAAATAACCTTCCGGGGTTTTCTGCTCCATACGCAGCTTCCACCACCCGTTCTGTACGATATATGTGTAAAAAACATCTGATCCTATATAAAAAGAATCATGCGGTTCTGAAATATCCTCCCACTTGAGATAGCTGTCATCTTTTAATATCTTCCTGGCCAGAAGCATGCCAACGGTCTTCCCTCCGATAAAACCTGTGCCTATCAATCTTGAGTTAATGTCGATGAGTTCCGAAAGAGAAAATTTTCGGGTAAACAAGGTGATCATCTTTTCGTCCCTTCCTATCATTATCCTGCACAAGAGCCTCACCATCTCGTCTACTTCATCTTTCAGGAACGCTTCCTTGCTTAGTTTTTCGGCATGAAGAAATAACCTGTCCCAGTAATCAATATACCTTTTTATGGTTTCAGCGCCTTTTTTTTTGATATACGACAAGACTTCCGCTGAATGGGCACTATCAGTCACGGGGACAAAACTTTCACCGTCTCTGAGGTGGGGCAAAAACATTGTGGGAGAGTATCTGTCCCACAC
>CAYWDJ010000248.1:0-1540 GCA_964457005.1 uncultured Planctomycetia bacterium | reverse complement strand
ACTGTTTTTGATGATCGCCGTGCGGGGCTGCAGGAACTTCTCTTGACATTAAAAATAGATGAAAGTTCGATCAGCTCTATTTGCAGTCTTGGGGAAGAAAGGGTGTCCCTGGTTACCGGTGACGGGAAAATTCATATTCTGGACATGAAAAAGAAAGAGGTGATAACGTTTATAATCGGGAGTGATAGAGTATTTTCATCGCTTGGGCTTTCAGATGGACGGTTAGCAATTGTAACGAAGGATCCGGATTCTGAGTATGACGTAACGGATGTGAAGGTGCTTGATATGGATAAACTGGGGGATGGTGACGCTCAAGTAGCGATCTATACGGGGCTGCATAATGGAAGCGGGTATATAGCGGAAACCGTAACGGAAGATGGTAAAAGTTATCTGGCGATAACCTCTTATGATGAGGGGACTCTCAAGATAATCAGTTTGCAGGAAAATTGGAATATCGATATTGTCCTTGATACAGAGTTAGTCCTTGGCGACGTGAAAGGGTTTGTGGATGGCCAGTTTGTGTTTGTAGTGTTTGATAGTGTTCTGATCGTCGATGTAGAACACCTGAAAAATGGAGGCAGGAAAGTTGAATTTATCAAGGCGGCAGAAGAGGGCTATGTGACGGCGCTGGATGTTGTTGGAGAAAACCTTATTATGACCGGCACTTCAAAGTCGAACCTGAATCTGTGGAATATAGATACCGACGAAGTCGTTTCCCTCGAATGCTCATTTGGTGAAATAAGATCAATAGTGCGTTTGGAAGGCGGCAGGATAGCCATGCTTAGTTCTGATGAACCACAGGCAATACTGCTGCTGGATATAGAACAAAAAACATTTGAGAAAATTGATGCCGGGGTGGAGGTCGGAGAGCTTACGTTGTTCGAAGGGGATAGATTAGCCGCTGCGCTAGAAGACGGTACGGTGCGGATCTTCGGGTTTGAATCAAAAGAAGTATGGCAGAAGCATAAAAAATCCCTAATGAAATGGGAAGACGAGAAGTTCCGGATAGAGAGTGAAGCGGAACAGGCTCGGGAAAAAGAGGCCAGGGGAAAAGCGAAGCCTAAAATAAAACTTCCGGAAGAAGAGTCTATAACGGAGACAAGGGTAGCTATTGCCTCCAGTGGAAGAGCGATGCTAATAATGCAGCCCGGGGCCAGAGAAAAGGTCATTATAGACGAGGTTGTGGATCGTGCGGGGGTAAAAAACGTCAAGGATATAGAGGGCAGTCCCGCTCTTACGGTAGAGGACCTGTTTGGGGGGTTCTCACCCAGGTTGGAGGGAGAACCATTAGCGCGGGAATTTTTGTATAAAAAAGGATTCTTCACAAGGCATATGGTTAAAAATAAGGAAGAAGCGGAAAAGGCTGATGGAGACCCTGTGCTGCTCGTAATACACAATATTGATGCCGTTCCGGAAAAAGTAAGAGCCGCTTTTAATAACCTTATGCTTAATGATTTTGTGGAGATACCCAATGAAGGGAAGTATTATCTGCCTAGAAATGTAAAAATAATTACTACCATGCATTCATCCAGCCAGAAAG
>CAYWDJ010000247.1:0-1542 GCA_964457005.1 uncultured Planctomycetia bacterium | reverse complement strand
CTTATGTGGGAAGAAAAATCCTTCATGGGCGAATCAAGTTATAATACCACAGGAACCGATGCCCGGACATCCGAGGACGCGAGAAAGGATGCCATCAGGGACCTAGCCAAAAGGATAGTAGAGCGTACCGTAGAGGCTTGGTAGCAATGTCTCAGAATTATCTAATCATAGGTGATGATCATTTTATAAGGGAAAAAGAGATCCAGAAGATACGGGATAAGTACCTGTCTTCCGGTGATCTTGAACTTAACTATTCTACCCACACTCCCGATGATGCCGATGGCCTAATGAATGCCCTTGGTACCATGCCGTTTATAGCGGACTCCAGAGTTATTCTTGTGAAAGACGTTCAGAATCTATCCGATAGTTTGATGGAAACACTTATTGCCTACCTTGAGAAACCATTTGAAACATCCGTACTGATATTGACCGCAGACGGCGGTCTGGGTAAAAAGAAGGGCGGCCGCGCCATTACAAAACTTCTCAAGGTCATCAAGGCTGAAAAGCCTGACGAATATACTGTTAAGAGCTGGATACACGCATTTTTTAAGAAAGAAGGAATAGAGTACACCCCCGATGTGGTAGATCTTATCGTAGGTTTAAAGGGGACGGATACTGTCGCGGTGAAGAATGAGCTGGAGAAAATATTAGCTTTTACCGACGGTGAAAAAGTTACGGCTGAAGCTGTTGAGGTCCTTGTCGGAAGAAGCGTTACAGAGACAGTATTCAAGCTTGTAGACGCAATAAACGACGCTAATTCAGAATGGGCGTTCAGGATATTGAACGACCTGTATGACCAGAAAAAACAAGCCCCGGAAATAATCGGATATTTGGCATGGTACATGAAGGTCATGCAGAAGATCAAGCTTTGTACCTCCAGAGGGTTGTCCCCGGCGGCTATGGCTAGTGAGGTTGGGTATTCCCCGGCCTATGTAGGAAGGTTATCCGGCCAGGCAAAAAAGATACCCGTTGCGAAGCTTGAAAGGTGGGTAGGGGATATATACACCTGCGACAAAGATATAAAGACCGGGCTTAAGCCTGCGGCCCTTGCCATGGATATGCTCCTCGTGGCTTTATTAAAAAAATAACAGTTTAAGATGTTTTAAAGCTCCTTCGGTGACGTAGGGTCTGCTCCAGCGGCAGACCCTACTCGATATTCACTTCGCAATTTTTAGGCCGGGGGCCTAAAAAACCAAGCTTGCTCGTTCATAACGCCCCTCAGGAACTTTAAAACATCTTCGTAATCTATAATTAAGTTAGTCGTCGCTAAGAGTAGGGGTATGGGGACAGGTTTCTTAGGTCGCCTAAACCTGTCCCCATACTTTGAATTCCTTGAGGTCGGTGATCGAGAACCTGTCATCCACCGTGTATCGTATAAAAATTATAATTAGGAAGGTCGTCGCTATATGCAAAAAAAGAAGGAGGGGAAATATCCTCTCCTTCTTTTTTTGTTTAGATTCCCGCCTCCGCGGGAATGACAAATAAGTAGCTTATTTAGCGCCTATTTTTGAAGCCTGACTTCTTAATCTGGAAATGGTCCTT
>CAYWDJ010000246.1:0-1556 GCA_964457005.1 uncultured Planctomycetia bacterium | reverse complement strand
TTGCAAGAGCTGTATACCACTTTCTTTTTACTGTGCCGGATAAATGGGATGATGGCCTCTATAATCTTGGCGGCAATTGCTCCATGTCGATTTTGAATGTGGCTGAAAAAATATCAGATGTTTACAGAATAAAATATAAGAAAGAGATACTGGGTGTAAAAACAGGACAGAATTATGGTGGTTCGATGAATCCAAAGCCGGTTAAATATAGTATCGATAAAATTACGAAGACCGGATTTACTTTGAAAGGTGACATGATATCAGAGATTGAAAGAACACTGGATGTGTGCGAAGGATTTGTCAAATGAAGGTAACAAATAGTGAAGAGCAGCTTGTATCGGTAATTATGCCTACATATAATCATGCAAAGTTTATAGGCAAGGCGATAGAGTCTGTGTTGAATCAAACGTGTAAGAATTTTGAATTAATTATTATTGATAATTATTCAGAGGATGATACTGAAAAGATAGTTATCTCATATGAAGATGACAGAATTATATATTTAAAATTCAGAAACAATGGAATTATTGCTGCCTCCAGAAATCATGGGATAAAACATTCGCATGGCGAATACATTGCCTTTCTGGATTCTGACGATTTCTGGTTGCCGAGCAAGCTTGAAAAGCAATTGCCACATTTTGGGACACCTGAAATTGTTGGGGTGGCCAGTGATGCTGTATTGTTTAGTGAAACTCCATATTATAGGAAGAGTAATTTGGCAAAATCAAAGCAAGGATATGCTGATTATAAATATATAGATATTTTGAATCGTAATCGCATAATGACTTCTTCGCTTATTGTCAGAAGAGACATACTTAATCAAAGCGGGTTGTTTAACGAGGATAAAACCTTTTCGTTTATTGAAGATTGGGAGCTTTGGCTAAGAATGGCAAGATATGGCTCATTTAGAATTCTCGAAAGTCATTTTTTGTTTTATTTTGTTTCTCGTAAAAGAGGATATCAATCTTCTGAAATCTCAAAAAACTGCTTGAAAATTCTTAAAAAGCAAGTGGACTTGGATTATGTAAAATGTGACGATATTATAGAATCTAAGGCTGCTGTTTATTTAGCTATAGCCCGCAATTCATTGGAATTTGATCAACCGCAAAGCAGAAAGTATTATATGCAAGCGTTAAGAACTACATTCGATATACCCAGAAAAATAAAAGGTTGCGTAGGTCTGTTAATATCGTTTTTTCCTTCCCCTCTAAGAAAAACAGTACTTTTGATTCTATACAAAGCTGATTGGTTTCTGCATAATCTGAATGATTGGTTGCGGAAGATCACAAAAATCTTTTATTGGGTTCATCATTGTAACAAAAATAATGCTTAGAGCTATCCTATCAAAGAGAATATAGGTGCAAAAACTTTTCGAACCCTGTTATTTAGGATTGCTCTTGACATGACCCCCTAAAACTGTACCACTTGTAACTTGGATTTAGCTGTGATAGCATAACTATCAAGGAGGTGCAAGATCAGGGGTAAAAGGTTCAAGGAAGAACAGATAATAGGGATATTAAAGGAAGCTGATGCAGGGATCAAGATAAATGACCTTG
>CAYWDJ010000245.1:0-1572 GCA_964457005.1 uncultured Planctomycetia bacterium | reverse complement strand
CCCGGCAACGCTTTCAACCTTTCTCGATGGATCTCCTCATAGGTACCAACGATAAACGGCATTTCCGGCCTGGGTCCCACAAAAGACATATCGCCTTTCAGCACATTGAACATTTGCGGCAACTCGTCCAGACTCGTCTTTCGAAGAAACCTTCCCACCCTGGTTACCCTCATATCATTTCGATCCGTGGGATTCACGGCATATGGGTCCGTTTCCGTGGTCATGGAACGGAATTTGAATATCTCAAACAATTCACCGTTCATGCCCACCCGTTTTTGCTTGAAGAAGACACATCCTTTTGAATCCATCTTTATGGCCACTGAAACCACCAGGAAAACAGGGGAAAATAGGATCAAAAAAATTATCGACATCAAGATATCCGTACATCTCTTTACGATGAGATACCCTTTTCCAGCAATTCCTTCATCCTCCTGGACTATCGGAATCTGGCCGATTTTTTTTATACATACCCTATGAACAAGGATCTTGTACAAGTTGGGAACAAAGGATGCCTTAACCTTTTCTTTTCTGATCCGTGCGAGGATTTTGGCGCAGGTTTCATTGCTAATGTTCGAAATGGACAGGCAGACCTCATCGATACGATACCGCTTTATCAATTCCCCCATATCCTCCCCCGTGCCCAAAACCTTAAGGGTGCATAACATGCTGCCGAAGCTGCTTGAAGAGTAACAGACGTCAGCCTTGTCAGGGTCGTCGTCAATAAAGCCTACAGGCAGGATACCCAACCTGGGGGAACTGGCAATTTCCCGAAACACTGCCGACCCTAATTCACCGGCGCCGTAGATAAGGATTCTCTTCTTCCAGTGCCCCTCGCCCGTTGATAACGGGCGAATATGGTAAAGAACACTTCTCTCAATCACCAGCAACGTCAGGCAAAAAATATAGGCGAGTATCATTACGTACCGTGACAGATCGACCCTTAGAAAAAGCAGAATAAAAGAAATCAAAAGAAAACTGACGCTGATACTCTTAAAGACGCTCCTTATCTCTTCCACGTTAAGGATGCTCGATCCATCCTTATAAGCACCAAAAAGAAACAGTATAAGGACGGAGAAAAAGCTGAACAACATGCTCAACGGGACAATTCCCAATTTCGGATAGTAAACCTGTTGGCCGAGACCGATAACACGGTAAAGCTTGTATGAAACCATAATAGAAATTGCGATTACCGCAAAATCTATGATCATGTAGATTGCTGAAAAACCTATGTTTAAGAGTCTTTGTTTCATTTTTTAATGAATTTGTCGTGCAAGGGAAAAATATCTCGCAGAGTCCTCAGAGAGCGCTGAGAAAAAAATAAAGCTTTGGTTACAGCCCGATGAATACCAGGAAGCATCATTCTTTGTCCAAAAATAGCCTTATACTTGATCAACAAACCCGGTGATGTATTGTGATAGGTTGGACTTCGAAGTTATGGAATAAGAATCAAGCGGTAAGGATCTGATACGAGGGCAAAGTAAGGGCAACGATAAGTTATTAAATGAATAAAATTTAAAATAAAAGCTCTGTGATTTCTGCGCGCTCTGTGAGAGATGGTCTTTTGCATTGTTT
>CAYWDJ010000244.1:0-1591 GCA_964457005.1 uncultured Planctomycetia bacterium | reverse complement strand
ATAGAACGGGTTTCCCGCACAGGTCCTTAAGTACCTTACCCCGCAGCCGGGTCGATGTCATCCTTGCCTGGATTATTGCTCCGACACTCATTTAACTCCTCCAATAACATCCAACAACTCTTTTGTCACATAACCTATGTCTTTGTCCGTCATCGAAGGATACATGGGTATACTGATCTCCCTTCTATAGAAATCCTCGGCATTGGGGCATAATCCTTTTTTGTATCCCAAGCCCCTGTAATACGGCTGGTTATAAACAGGGATGTAGTGCACCTGCAGCCCTATTCCCTTTTTCTTCGCTACCGCGAATATGAACTTTTTGTCCTTCTTATATTTATCTTTCAATCTTATCGGGTACAAGTGCCAGGAAGACCTGAAATCCTTATTTTCTTCCGGCAGGGCAAAAAGATCATTGTCCTTGAAAGCTTCATTGTAAATCCCCGCTATACGTCTTCTTCTGTCTGTAAATCTATCAAGTTTTTTGAGCTGCGAGACACCCAAGGCGCATTGAAAATCAGTGATGCGGTAATTAAATCCGAGCTCCCGCATCTCATAATGCCAGGGGACCTTATCAAGAGTGGTTTTATCCTTATACATACCGTGGCTTCTTAATGAACGTAATTTTTCATACAAACTCTTGTTGTTCGTCGTAATAGCGCCGCCCTCTCCCGTGGTAATGTGCTTTACCGGATGAAAACTCAAAACAGCCATATCGGAATGTCTGCAGCTCCCTATTTTTACGGTTTTTCTTCCCATCTTATATTCCGCGCCCAGAGCGTGACACGCGTCCTCTATAACAACAAGGGCCTTTGTTTTTGCTATCTTATGTATTCTTTCCATGTCGCAGGGCAAACCCGCGTAATGGACGGGTAATAGGGCCTTAGTCTTTTTGTTGATCTTCTTCACTATCTCTTTAGGGTCAATATTGGCTGTCTCAGGATCTACATCTGCGAATACAGGTTTCGCCCCGGCATATAAAACAGCATTGGGCGTAGCCAAAAAGGTGATCGGAGCCGTTATGGCCTCATCACCTTTTTTTAAACCCGCGGCCAGACACGCGATATGAAGCGCTGCAGTACCATTGGATACAGCAACCGCGTATTTTGCTCCGCAATAGGCAGCCAGATCTTTCTCAAATTTCTCCACGGCTGGACCCTGAGTTATCCAATCGGATCTAAGAACATCTACAACCGCTTGGATATCTTTTTCATCAATAGACTGCTTGCCATAAGGTATAATCTGGTTAATTTTAGATTTAGTCATTTTCTCGATTCTTTTCTATCATTTTGTTCAATTCGTCAACTGAAAGCCACTCTGTATTGTTATCGCTTCTATAGCCATCAAACTCCGGGGGCAATATTTCTCCTCCATCTTTCTTGTTATCACCCTCAAGTATATAAGGATAGATTATATACTTATCTTTATACTGATATGTATATATCCCATCATCTTTTGATATCAGGCTCTCATGGAGCTTCTCTCCGGGTCTAATTCCGACTATCTCCTGCTTCGCATCTGGACAAATCGCTCTGGCCAAATCGGAAATTTTCATGCTTGGTATTTTAGGAATAAATATCTCTCCACCCTTCAT
>CAYWDJ010000243.1:0-1610 GCA_964457005.1 uncultured Planctomycetia bacterium | reverse complement strand
ACCAGGCCGAACACCTTTTTCACAGTACACCCTGCATCAAGGGATCTTTTCACCGCGCCTTGTATAGTCGGACCGTCCGCCAAAGGATCTGAGAACGGCACTCCCAGTTCAATGATATCAGCTCCGTTCGCCGCCAAAGCGGATATTATTTTTTTAGACGTAGACAGATCCGGGTCTCCCGCGGTTACATACGATATGAACGCCTTTTTCTTTTGCGCCTTAAGTTCCTTAAATTTTTTATCTATCCTGTTCATTTTACTCCTACTATGTCATTCCCGCGCAGGCGGGAATCTCATTCTATATTAGATCCCCACTTTCGTGGGGATAAAATGATTACTACATCTTACATTCACTTCGTTCTGTAAGATGTGTAATCATTTCACATGTATTTCTGTATGATGCTCATATCTTTATCCCCACGTCCGGAAAGACAGAATACCACAATGTCTTTTTTAGTCGTCTTCTTTGAAAGTTTTTTTAAATAAACTATCGCATGCGCACTCTCAAGTGCCGGGATAATACCTTCCGTCTCTGCAAGCAACTTTACCCCGTCAAGCGCCTCCTTGTCCGTTACCGAAACATACTCGGCTCTTCCCGAGGCTTTGTAATAAGAATGCTCCGGGCCTACTCCGGGATAATCAAGCCCGGCCGATACTGAATGTGCCAATTTTATCTGTCCATCATCGTCTTCCAGAATAAAACTTTTGCTGCCATGCAATATCCCAACCCGCCCCTTCATAAGTGCGGCTGCATGATATGCCGTATTTATCCCGAGTCCCGCAGCTTCAACTCCTATGAACTTAACCTTCTTGTCTTTGTAAAACGGATAAAAAAGCCCTATCGAATTACTCCCCCCACCGACACATGCTACAAGATGAGTGGGAAGTTTACCTTCAGCCTTAAGTATTTGCTTTCGTGCCTCCGTGCCTATCACAGTCTGAAAATCTCTCACCATCATAGGATATGGATGAGGCCCGACAACCGAACCGATAATATAGTGAGTATCCCTCACGTTAGTCACCCAATCTCGGATAGCTTCATTAGTAGCGTCTTTAAGAGTACATGATCCACTGGATACCGGTATAACCTTCGCTCCCAAAAGCTTCATTCTAAAAACATTAAGGTTCTGTCTTTCTATATCCTCGGTCCCCATGTACACGTCACACTTAAGCCCAAAAAGTGCGGCCACCGTAGCCGTTGCGACACCATGCTGGCCGGCTCCGGTCTCTGCGATAACTCTTTTCTTCCCCATTTCGACGGCAAGAAGCCCCTGACCTATGGTATTGTTTATTTTATGCGCTCCGGTATGCAAGAGATCTTCTCTTTTAAGATATATCTTAGCTCCGCCCAAAAGCTTTGTAAGTTTTTCGGCATAATAGAGAGGCGTGGGCCTTCCGACATACTCTTTCAAATAATAGTCAAACTTCTTTCGAAACACTGCAGATTTGGCATATGAATTGTATGCCTTTGTCAGTTCCTTGACCGCGGGCATAAGCGTCTCCGGGATAAATTCTCCTCCGAATTCACCGAAATACCCCTTTGCGTCCGGCAATTTAGGCTTCTTTTGCATTTTGTATAAACTCCTTCAGTATATTTTCGTCTTTTTCCCT
>CAYWDJ010000242.1:0-1656 GCA_964457005.1 uncultured Planctomycetia bacterium | reverse complement strand
CTGTATCTTTTTCATCTTAGAAGATCTATCTATCATCATTTGATCAAAAGTGAGCGGCAGATAGATGAACTTATTCATGGCGGGAAACCTTTTTGTGAGACAGATGTTGTGGATATAGATGCAGACGGACGGGACGAAGTGATACTCTCGAATAAAGAGCTTTCTTTGTGTGTGGATCCCGCGGAAGGCGGGGTTATCAAGGAATTTGATTCAAAGGTAGTATGCCAGAACTTGATTAATTCTCTCGCGAGAAGAAAAGAAGCCTACCACCGAAAAATACTTAAAAAACTCGAGGAGAAACAGGAAGAAAAGTCTGGCGGGGTTAAAACTATACATGACGGGATCCAGGAAGTAGATGAAGGAGTCGGAGACAACCTTAGCTACGACTGGTATAACCGTTATAGTTTTATTGACCATTTTATAGGTAAAGATGCCGAAATATCTCATTTTGCGAAGTGCTCATATCCCGAAGAAGGGAATTTTGTTCAATCTGTTTATGTCTTCGATGTTAAAGAAACTTTTTCAGGGGCAAGCGTTGCAATGACTCGGGAAGGATTTGTATCGGGTAAGAATCTGAAAGTTACAAAAGAGATATCTATTCCTAAAGAGGGGAGCGAAGTCAGTGTTAAATACAGGTTTGAGAATACGGATGGCCAGGACATTGATACAACTTTCGCTCCTGAGATAAATGTGACGATGCCGGACGCGGACGCGGATAAATATTCGATCTATGTTGATGGAACGGATAAGAAAAAGAAACTGGGCAAGGAATGCGTCCTGGAAGCTGAGAAGGAAGTTGAGATAAGGGATGAAGAGGGATACTTTTCGTTCAGACTTTCCCTTGGTGAAAAATGTCAGGTTTGGCATATGCCGGTCATGACAGTTTCACAGTCAGAGAAGGCATATGAGCTTAATTATCAAAGTTCGGTACTTTTGCCCCAAATTGCCCTCAAATTAGCTCCCGGAGAGGTAAAAGAGTATAAAATCAATATAGAAGCTATACACTAAGTTTATACGGGGGAAAGATTTAAGTTGACAATAGATACTGTCAAGAGTTAGAATTTATAAGCCAAAAATATTCTTATTATATTAACTTACATTACTAAAAGGTGTTACTATGGAGAATCCAAGCTCTTTTGACGAATTTGCCGCACAAAAAAGTGAGGCAAGTCCGTCGGTCGACGTGAAACCAACCTGGTCCTTTGATATCCCGCCTGAATATGGGGATAACAAAGCCGTGTTAATGGTAAGAGATCCCTGGACCATATACGCCTATTGGGAATTGTCTCAAGATATCGAAAATTCAGTAAGACAGGATATTGAGAGTAAAGGTCTTACCCCTTCAAAAATGATATTAAGGGTTTATAATGTGACAAACGATGAAGCCAAGGCCGCTTTTGATTTTGAGCTTACCGGGTGGGTATCAAGCTGGTATGTTCACACACCTGAACCCGGGAATATGTGGATGGCAGAGCTGGGATTGCTTGCAACGAACGGCGAGTTCTTCTGTATAGCGAGGTCAAATATCGTCCAAACCCCGCGGAATGCCATGAGTGATATATGCGACGAAGACTGGATGTGTCCCGAAGAGCTTTACTATAAGATGTTCTCCGCTTCCGGCGGGAGTGATGTTGGAAAGAGTTCGTTTGAAATGAG
>CAYWDJ010000241.1:0-1693 GCA_964457005.1 uncultured Planctomycetia bacterium | reverse complement strand
GGAAGGATAAACGATTGTATGTGTGGAATTTGTGGAATAATAAATTTTAATAGAAGAGCCGTCAGGAATGAACAAATTCAGTCAATGATGAATCCTATGAAACACAGGGGACCTGATGATGAAGGTGTTTTTGTTCATAACAATATTGGACTTGGTCATGTACGTCTCAGCATTATCGATCTTTCTTCGTTAGGGCACCAACCAATGTTTAGTGAAGATGGCCGCTATTGTATCATTCACAATGGGGAAGTGTATAATTATTTAGAATTGCGCAGTGAGTTGAAAGGGGAATATGCATTTAAATCAAAAACGGATACTGAGGTCATATTATATTCTTTTATAGAGTGGGGATCAGCTTGTCTGAATAGATTTAACGGCATGTTTGCTTTTGTAATTTATGATACCCAAACCAAAAATATTTTTGGAGCCAGAGATCGTTTTGGGATCAAACCTTTTTACTATTATCAGGACCATAATACATTTGTTTTTGCCTCTGAGATACCTGCGATTTTATCTGCCTTAAACAAAAAATCGGAAGCAAATGATCAAGTGATATTTGATTATCTTGCTTTTAACCGCACTGATCAGACCCAGGATACATTCTTTAAAAATATTTACAAACTTCAGCACGGGCATTCATTTGAAATTAAAAATTCAGAATTCAGAAATAAAAAATGGTATGACTTGAAACAGCACATTGGTAATCCTTTTAATAACCCCACAGAATACAAAGACCTTTTCAGCGATGCTATAAAATTAATGCTTAGGTCGGATGTCCCTGTTGGAGTCTGTTTAAGCGGCGGGTTGGATTCTTCAAGCATCGTTTCGGTATTGTTAAAAGATTATGAGAAAAGAGCCTTGAATACTTTTTCGGCAGTTTATGGAAATAATGAAATGGGTGATGAGTCTGTATTTATTTCTGAATATACGGATCAATTGCGTAATATGTATTTTACCACTCCAACGGCAGATACCCTTTTTGTTGATAAGAAAAAGTTTATCAGAGCCCATGCTGAGCCAATACCATCGACCTCTCCCTATGCGCAATATAAAGTAATGGAACTGGCAAAGGAGCATGTGGTTGTTACCTTAGACGGACAAGGTGCTGATGAACAATTGGCTGGTTATCACTATTTTTTTGGATTTTATTTCAAAGATTTGCTGTACAATTTACAGATGTTTAAATTTCTCTCTGAATCCATTTATTATTTAATGAACCACAGATCTTTGTATGGCTTTAAAACACTTGCTTATTTTCTTTTGCCTAAAAATTGGAAAGCTATCCTGAGAAGTTCTGAACATGGGTATATAAACAAAGAATTTGCAAACCAATATACGTCATCAAATAGGATCGTAGCAAATATATATAGCTCCCAAAGCTTGAATGAAGCTCTTCTGGATCATTTTGAATATAAACTGGAACACCTTCTAAAGTGGGAAGATCGAAACTCGATGCACTTTTCACTCGAATCAAGAGTCCCTTTCCTTGACCACAGACTTGTGGAAAGAACATTATCTACGCAGACAGATCAAATCATTCATAAGGGAATGACCAAACATATTTTGAGGGAAGCAATGAAAGGGATATTGCCTGAATCGATACGTCTGCGAAAAGATAAGAAAGGGTTTGCTACACCGCAGGACAAATGGTTCCGGACCGCACAATTCAGCGAATACATCCAGGACATAATTA
>CAYWDJ010000240.1:0-1714 GCA_964457005.1 uncultured Planctomycetia bacterium | reverse complement strand
CTTATATATCGTTCCACCCGTAGAAAGCCTGGCTCTTCTTACCTCGGCCGAATCTTTGAGATCTCCAATCGCCGTTTTAACCCCGCCGTCTTCTTTCATATAGGCGGCATCCATCTGCAATCTTCCGCCTATCCCTATGTCAAAATTCTTTTCATCATCATAGATCTTTAACCCATTTTTCCACTTAACATTAAGCGCGTTTTTGTCTTTCTTTGGTTCCGGGGTACCCTTGAATTCAGATACGCCTTTACCTTCAAGATGAGTGATCCTTCCCTCGGCATTACACCTATCTGTTCGTTCTGTTTGTTTATTATGTCCATCTGGGAACGCAGCTGGTCCTGCATGGCCTTTACCTGTTCTTTCAGCGACGCAAGATCATCCGCTTCTGAAAAGTCTGAAAATCCCGCGCAAAAACACGCACAGAGCATGCATATTAAGATTACCCTTTTCATCTCCCCCCTGCTCATTTAAGATTTAATAGGAAGGACTATGGTAGCCGTAGTCCCTTTTCTCTCTTTACTGGAATACGATAGTGCCCCTTTATGTGCTTTTATAATCCCGTAGCACACTGAAAGACCAAGTCCGGTCCCCTTTTCTTTTGTGGTAAAAAAAGGGTCGAATATATTGTTTATTGTCTCCTGGGTCATCCCCTGACCGTTATCCTTAACATCTATTCTGACTTTGCCTTTTTCTCTCTTCGTAGAAATATTGACACTGCCTCCGGCTGGCATAGCTTCCGCGGAATTCTTGATAAGATTAAAGAAGACTTCGTGCATCTGCTTGGCATCTACCGATATGGCCGGGAGATCTTTATCAAAATCCTTAGTGATCTTTATATCCGCAAGGGAATATTGATGCCCTATGAGCTTCACAACAAATTCCAGGACCTCGTTGATATCCGTATCGGTAACGGTTCCCTTGCTTGGCTTCGAGAAAAGGAGAAGGCGCTGTATTATATCCTTCGCCCTGTCACACTGATCCTTTATGATCTCAAAATTCTCTTTTATCTCCTTATCTTCTATCTCGTCCATTAACGAGAGCTGCGCACGCCCGGAAATGATCATGAGCGGATTATTAACCTCGTGCGCCATATCGGCCACAAGTTTACCAAGTGAAGCAAGTTTCTCACTCTGTCTCAGAGCGGCTTCGGTCTGCTTAAGTTCGAGAAGGCTCTGTTCAAGTTCTGCGAGAGATATTTCCAGCTCCTCTTTTTTCTGCCGTAATTCTTCCTGCGTCCTTCTCCTGAGCGTTATATCCTGCACATACTCGATCATCTGCGTGACATTCCCATCTTCATCAAAAATTGGATACCCGTGGATCTCTTCTATACATTTCTCGCCTTTCTTATCCTTATGAATACGTTCCAGAATAGCAGGTTTTTTGGTCTTCATGACCTCGTCCAACGGGCAAGGATGATCTCCGGAACACGGGTTTTTGCGATTATGGGCCAGCGCATAACAACTTTCTCCGTCTCCGGTAAATGTGTTCTTAGCGGCAGAATTTGCCAGCTTTATGGTGTAGTCATTTGCGTCTATAACATAGAACGGATGCGTCAGGGACTCAATAACATTCTCAAGAAACCTGCTGTTCTCCCTGATCTTTTTATCCCGGCGCTGCAACATAAGGTTTTCATGATGTGTTCTGTAAAGAAGCGCCGAAAATATTATTACCAGCAGAATAGAAAAAATGGCGGTTAAGATGGGAACCGATCTGT
>CAYWDJ010000239.1:0-1736 GCA_964457005.1 uncultured Planctomycetia bacterium | reverse complement strand
GCGCCGTTTCTTTAGCAGCTAATCGTTGACCTCGATCAGTCCAATGATTATCTCCCGCGCGAAAAAAGAGATCTTCTGGGCCATTTTCCATGAACACATTAAAAAGATTAATTGAATGCATGCCATGTGATACACATATTTTCTCAACCGCATCTGTAAGATTGGTTCTCTTATAATTTGGATATTGTTGTAGATATTCATAATTTAGACGAGCATTATTTTTTGTTGTATCTATTACCGATGGCTGAATTAAGACCAACAAACTGATACCTTTCGCACTTGCCAATTTGCTCGCTTCTTTTAACACTTCTTCCATCAAGCGTATTTTTATCTTTGAAGATTCTTGATCTGGATACAGTGCAATATCAATGTCGTAATGACTCTCAAAATGTGAGAATTTTCTGGGTTGGGATTCCTTGTACACCAAATACTCCGCTTCAAGCTTTTCCAAAAGGCGATGAACCACGTTTTCTTTACTCTGCTTAGATGGCATTCCTGATTGCTTATTCGTGCCGTTAAGTTCTCCACTCGATTTTACTTTTACCAATAATGAGACTGCTTTTTTTAAGGCTCTCAGAACTAAAAGCTGTGATATAAACGTTTTTTGTTT
The DNA here is from genome assembly GCA_964457005.1 of uncultured Planctomycetia bacterium. GTDB lineage: Bacteria > Omnitrophota > Gorgyraeia > Tantalellales > Tantalellaceae > CAYWDJ01. The sequence goes on along the minus strand of CAYWDJ010000239.1, from coordinate 1,126 downwards.
TCTGCGCTGACTAACCAATAGTTGTGCATCAGGCGTTGTCTTATAGTCGGTCCTCGTTAGATTTCCATTTACATCTAAGCTAACTAATCGATTTCTGATGATATCTCCGAAGTCATTGTCTGCAAAAATATGAAATATGATCAAGTTAGGTTTATACTTATCGACCTCGGTTGAGAATCGAATTAGTATTTGATCAGGGCCAAAACCTACAACTCCCGCATTTATGACTTCAACATCTGGTATACCGTTTTCCCGTAAAAACCTATCCAATTGCCCAGGAAATGTCCTTGCGATTCCTGAGAATCGCGCCTGGATGTTAGAATCTCCATATACAATTATCCTATACGTTGGTTTGTCTCTTAAACTTAGTCCACGAAAAGAATTGTTGTTTGTTCTCCATCGCGTTATATAACCTCCATTTGCTTCATCTCTAATATACTCCTTTGTTATATTTGGCCTCAGGGAAATCAAAAAGTCTTCGTTGAATTCATATGCTACGGAGTCAAGAATATCTGAGTTCTTTACCATGTCAGGAAAGATTATTCGTAATATCCCTTCAGACAAAATTAATACCCCAAGAGATATTCCTAGTATAATAACGAGGTCCTTTAGGAACTTGGTTTTGCTTTTCATATAAAGCTCTTTATCTTCATATACCTTGTCGGTCGGGTAGGCGGGGGATGTTGCCATCCCCAAGCCCCCTAAGAACGGTGCGTGACAGTTTCCCGTCACACCGCTCAATCCTCTGCGAAGGTTTCCCTTATTGGGATTCCCGCAAATTAAAGAAAATTACTTCACGTTACCGCATGATCGTCAAAATAGCCATAGGCATACAGAGCGCACCATCCACCAAAAAGTGGACGTCATGTGCTTTCTCTGCTTTCATCTGATTCAATGACCTTTCACGTGCCCGGAGACCCGCTGAAAGTCTGCCCCCTTACGGAGCAGGAGATGTTTCACCCGGTAGCATGACAATTACAGCCAGGCATTTACTTTTTTCAGCATCCTATTCCAGCCCGCCAACAGTATGTCTTGCGGTTAGCCTGCCTCCTGATCACATCCGCTAACACCGGGTAGCGGCCTTCGACCTATTAATCCTCTTAGGTCTGGGCTTCATTGACGACGC
>CAYWDJ010000238.1:0-1741 GCA_964457005.1 uncultured Planctomycetia bacterium | reverse complement strand
CGACTAGAGTTTTTAGCGCATTTATCCAAAAAAAAGATAAACATTTTAGTACCCGACTACGAGATGGCGGCAAGGAACGGCTACAGTTATAAAGAAGCCGCATATTTCTTTAAGACCACAGAGGGGTTGGAATTGGAACATTTGAAGTATCTTTCCGACAAACAGGTCTTTACAAAAGAATTTTTTGATAAGATCCTTCTGTGTCCTTTTTGTTTTCATCATGACATTAATGTTCGCGAAACAAATCCCGCGAATCATAGTGCCAACATAAACGCCGTTGATATGATAAACCATTTTTCTTGCGGATACGTGGGAGTGGAAGAGGATTTTTTGCAGGGTATCCGATATGTTTGCCCGAAATGCCACAAAGAGTTGAAGCACATAGGGGTTGATTACGATAAGCCTGGCAAGATATATGTTGATAAGGAAACAAAAGAGCGTTTCACCGAGCCTGATATTTATTGCCAATGCAGGAACTGTAAGAGCTTTTTTGATGTTGACGATGCTGTCAGGCGAGACATTTTCTCTTTCGTCGTGATGGCACGAGCCGAAGAAGCTGTTCAGCAGGGAAGCTTTACGACAATAAACCTTGAACAGGTATTAATGGATCAAGACGTGAATGTTTATAATCTACGGTTTTTTAGGAACAAATTCAGCGAAGAGATAGAAAGGGCACGTACTTTTAAAAGGTCTATTTCACTGGTTCTTGTCAGTGTTACGAATTTTGAGGACATCCTGCATAATAAAGGAGAATCTGTCGCTAAAAACCTGCTTAAACGGTTGACAGTTGTGTGTAAGGAGAATCTGTGGAGTACCGATGTTTTGGCCCGGTATAAAAAGAACAGCTTTATTAACCTTCTTCCAGAAGCCGATAGGAACAATTTGGAAGCAGTAGTGAATAAGTTCAAGGAGGCATTAGCACCGCTGATCGCCGAAGGTCTTGAGGTGGAGATACAAGGTATCTCCTTTCCGAAGGACGCGGATACGGAAGAAAAATTATTGGAAAGATTGGCGAAAAGTCAGCCCATTTGATATGAGACTAAGAAAAATAGATTTAGTAGATCCTCTTTTATTAGAGCCTCCCGAGAAGGAGAAGAAAAAAAGGCCCCTCTTTAGAGTGGCCTTGAAATATGTATTTTTCGCGGGGGTGTTGACTGTGCTTTATATGGGCATCCGGTCAGGACAGATTGATGTCTATTCTTTCATCAAGTCAGTGGGTGATTATTTTAAAGCATGTGCGGTAGACGCTTTCCGCAGGCCATGGTGGAGAGTTCTGTTTCTGTTTTTTCCCGCTCTAGTATTTGATACCACTAGATACTATATCGCGAATACCATCATTTTTATTATTGCACTCGTTAAGCCAACGCCACCGGCGGCTATAGATGATCCGAAGGCAGCTCCGCTGGTAACGGTTATTTTGCCTGCGTATAATGAAGGGCCTAGAATCCGGGGGACTATCAATTCCATTCTTGAAAATAATTATCCCAAAGTGGAGATTATCGTGGTGGATGACGGGTCGACCGACATGACGCAGAATATATGCAGGGCTTATGAGCGCAAGGGGCAGATCAAGTATTTTCGTACGGCCGTTAGAGGAGGGAAACCTTCCGCCTTAAACTTTGGATTGAACTTAGCACAGGGGGAATTCATTATTCATTTTGACGCGGAAATATTCGCTTGTCGTAATGCAATAGAAGAAGCAGTGGCACCATTCAAGGATCCGCGGGTAGGCGTTGTCAGC
>CAYWDJ010000237.1:0-1745 GCA_964457005.1 uncultured Planctomycetia bacterium | reverse complement strand
TAATTATACCCTTGAGGATATATGCGTGGTAATCGGAAAAACATTGGATGTCTGTTTTCCTCCTGTTGCTCCTAGAGGAACAAAGAAGGCCGTGACCGAAGATGGTTTTACTATGCAGTATGATAACTGGACTAGCTGGTATATTAAACGTCCTTTTCACGATACTAAAGGTCTTAAAGAATATTACCTTAAAAATACTGAGAAGATGAGAAGTTCTGGGTTTGATAAGAAAGAAGAACGGGGGAAAAATAGAAATAAGTTTCTTGAATTACAGAAAATGATTGGAGACGATACCGTAATAATAGATTATTCCTACGTAGGGTTGGAACCCTGCTGGACAAAGGCGGGGATGGATTTATTTACTTACCTTTACTATGATGAACCAGAAATTATTAGCGAATGGCTTACTGTTTTTATGGAAAATGAGATTAAAAGAGTTCATGCTATCGCCGATAAAAATCTTTCTCCTGTTATCTTAGCAGTCAGTGACTTGGCTAGCAAAATAGGACCTATATTTTCTCCTGAATTTCTGAGAAAGGAACATTTTCCTCATCTAAAGAGATTAGTGGAAGCCTGGCATAGTCACGGCATCAAAGTGCTTTATCATAGCGATGGAAACTGGAAGATACTCATTGATGACTTCTTAAAATGCGGTGTGGATGGATTCTATTGTCTTGAGCCAGCAGCCGGTATGGATATTATAGAATTAAAGAAAGAATATCCAAAAGTAATCTGGGCCGGTGGCTTAGATGGAGTTGATTTAATGGAAAGAGGAAATCCTGATGAGGTTCGCAAAGAAGTAAGAAGACAGATTGAAGAGACAGATGTCTTAAATACAGGAGGTCTTTTTTTAGGCACGTCCAGTGAGATTAACCCGCCCATAAAGGTAGCAAATTATCAGGCAATGATAGAAGAAGCATCTTCAATCTATAACGATGAATTTATAAATAAATAAAAGTGGAAGAGGAGTAAAAAGCAATGAGTGATAAACAAAAAACTAAGTACAGATTTTCATTTGGACCGTGGAACATCCATGAAGGAGCGGATCCGTTTGGACCTGCAGTACGAGACAGTTTCAGCTTCGATGAAAAATTGAATATGTATAAAAAACTTGGTTTTGATGGTGTTCAATTTCATGATGACGACGCTGTCCCGGATATGAACAACCTTAAACCTCAGCAAATCACAGCTAAAGCAAAAAAACTCTCTAAAAAATTGGAAGATGCGGGTCTAAGCGCCGAGTTTGTTGCGCCCAGATTATGGGAAGATCCAAGAACGATTGATGGTGCATACACATCAAATGATCAATCCTGTCGGAAGTATGCAATTGAGAGGAGTAAGCGAACTATTGACATTGCCAATGTGCTGGGAACAGATTTAATTGTGCTCTGGCTTGCCCGGGAAGGAACATACATTCGCGAGGCAAAAGACAGTAAAAAAGCAGTGCATCAACTTGTTGAAGCTATGAACGCAATGCTTGAATATGACCCAAAAATCCGCATTGCAATTGAACCGAAACCGAATGAGCCTATGGATCACGCATATATCCCCACAACCGGTCATGCGCTGGCGCTTGCGCAGCTTACCGTCGATTCAGAAAGAGTTGGTGCAAATATTGAGAGTGCTCATGCAATTCTCGCAGGTCTGGATCCATCAGATGAAATGGGATTCGCCCTTTCTTTTAATAAACTGTGGACTGTGCACCTGAATGACCAGAATGGAATGAAGTTTGATGAGGATAAGAC
>CAYWDJ010000236.1:0-1766 GCA_964457005.1 uncultured Planctomycetia bacterium | reverse complement strand
ACCTGTCTTGACTTCGTAGGTGAAGCGGTCATATCAAAAATTAAGGCCATGGTCGAAGCTGCCGGAGCCCGGTTCAGGCTCAGAAAACTTAATGTAGTCGGTTAGGAATGAAAACATTTCTCAAAAAACTTTCCAGAAATAAACTATACGTAATCCTCGTAGTCTTCATACTAGGTATAAACCTTTTGACCGTTGGCCTCAAAACGGCGCAGGACCGTATCGATTCCGAACAAGATGTCACTTTACAGGAAGAACAGCTGGATGCTGTAGTGCCCGAGACAGCTGTCGTAGAGGAGAAAGAGCCTGTAAAGATGTTCGACATTGAGGACGCCCGGGCTCGCCAGAAAAAGTTTGAAGCCCTGTCTAAAGAAAATCCGAAAGTCTATCTGTTTATAGCTTTTTTTAATTTACTTGTACTATTTCTGATATTCGTTGGTATGGTATTTGACGGATATCTCCTAGGGAGATTCTTCAAAAAACAGCCTATAAATATCAGGGTGGCCCCGGAACAGGTTGTAAACTGGAGCGTATGGGACATAGTTAAGGTAGGCCTTATATTCCTGTCCTTTGGCTATATCGTTATTATCATACAAGGTTTCCTGGCAGGGTTGATCCCTATTATCCAGAACGAAAATTTTATGATGATCTTTAATACGCTGATAATGAACGCGGTGGCTATCGGCGTATTGTTGTATTTCGTCATTAAAAAACGTAAACAACATATAGCTGCCATAGGTATTACGTCCAAAAGCACGGTGAAATGTATATTGTACGGGTTTGTCGGATACATAGCCCTTCTTCCGGTAGTTATGGTGATCATGGTAGTGACTTTTTTTGTCACACAGCTTATCCAGTATGAGCCTCCCTTACAGCCTATAGTTGAGGTTATTCTGGAGGAAAAGCAGACGTTTATTCTGTGGTTCTCAACGATCTTTGCCGCTATTTTCGGGCCCATTGCTGAAGAGGTGTTTTTTCGCGGGTTTGCGTATCCCGCCATACGGAAAAAGGTAGGCATTTTCTGGGGCATGATCATAATCTCAAGCATATTCGCCCTTCTTCACGCGCATATCGTTGGATTTCTTCCCATAATGGCGTTGGGAATGCTTTTGGTGTACTTGTATGAAAAGACCGGATCTATTGTGCCATGCATAACTGTACATATTATACATAACCTCGGAATGGTCTTCATGGTCTTCCTTATGAGATACATGAGCTAGTAATTTAAAATGAAGAATTAAAAATCCAAAATGAAGGTGTCATCCCGAGTTAGAAATGGAAAAGGAAAAATTCAAAATCCAAAATGTTATTGTCATCCCGGGCAAGCGAAGCGAGACCCGGGATCTATATAAACTTACGAACGGAGATTTATGAAATACGATACTATCAGATGGAAAAAAGACAAGTTGGAACTTTTGGACCAGACATTACTGCCTATCAAGACCAGATATGTAAAATGCTCAACGGCAGAGGATGTCTTTATGGCTATACGCACTATGAAAGTCAGGGGGGCTCCGGCCATAGGCATAACAGGGGCTTTTGGAGCGTATTTGGGCGCAAAAAAGATAAGGACCAAGAACACATTCTATTTTATGAAAGAAGTGGACGTGGTATTGGAATATCTTGCCGACTCAAGGCCTACCGCAAGAAATCTTTTCTGGGCGCTTGAAAGAATGGAAGGTGTCATTAAAAAAAATATAGACAAGACGGTCGTTCAGATCAAAGCGGCTATGCTGAAGGAAGCAAAAGACATCCTGGCGGAAGACAAG
>CAYWDJ010000235.1:0-1774 GCA_964457005.1 uncultured Planctomycetia bacterium | reverse complement strand
TCGGGATCCAGCGGTTGTTTAGCCCTCTTTACCTGAGGCTCTCCCATTCTCTGGACGATCTGTTCGGTTTCTCTTACGCTTATGCCTGCGGTGGCTACGTGGTCTGCTATCTGCTTTCTCTTGTGCGGACTGGGAACCGACAGGATAACCTTGGCATGCCCTACAGAAAGAACCCCTTCCTCTATATAGTTCAGGATCTCTGCCGACAACATTAAAAGCCTCATGCTATTTGAGACGGTTGTTTTGTCTTTTCCGACCATCTGGCCTACTTTATCCAGGGTATATTCGAACTGATCAACCAGTTCTTTATACGCCATGGCTTCTTCAACCGGATTTAACTCTTCCCTTTGGACATTCTCAATGATCGAGATCTCCAAACTATTGGCAGCATCAACATCTTTACGCACAATTACAGGGATTTCATCTATGTTGAGCTCCTGCGCCGCTCTCCAGCGTCTTTCCCCGGCAATAAGCTCGTACCCGGAGCCTAGCGGACGCACCAAAACCGGCTGGATCACACCTTTTTCCTTTATAGAGCTTATAAGGTCTGTCATTTTCCCGGCGGAAAACTTCTTTCTTGGCTGAAAAGGGTTCGGCACGATATCTTTCAACTTGATCTTGTTGACTGTTTCTTTTGCCTTATTTGCGTCCTTGACTTCCTGGGATATTAAAGCATCCAGGCCTTTACCCAATCTCTTCCCCATGGCTCTCCTCCGTATTTGACGCAACCTCTTCACCTACAACAGGTTGCGTTGTTTTTGCTTTTGGTTTAACTAACTCTTCCCCCTCCAAGGGAAGACCCAGGATCTCCCTTGCAACATCATTGTACTTCTTGGCCCCGATGGATGTTTCGTCATAAAGAGCTATGGGCTTTCCAAAACCGGGAGCCTCTGTGAGCTTCACAGTACGAGGGATAATTGCCTTATATACCTTATCTCCGAAGTGCGACTGCACTTCGGAGATAACTTCCTTAGTCAACTTTGTTCTATAGTCAGCCAGGGTCATTAGGACCCCTTCTATTGCCAGATCATTGTTAAGGTTGTCCTTTATCATGTCAAGCGTGCTCATTAGCTGGCCCAGCCCTTCCAGGGCATAGTATTCACACTGTATAGGGATTATGATACTATTAGCTGCGGCCAATCCGTTGATCGTTAAAAGCCCGAGAGATGGGGGACAATCTAAGATAACAAACTCATAGTCCGTTTCCATTTCCTGTATCGCTTTCTTCAGACGATACTCTCGTCCCATTAAATTCACGAGCTCCACCTCGGCCCCGGTAAGATTAATGCTGGAGGGAACTATAGACAGACCTTCTACGTCTGTTTTTAAGATCGCTTCTTCAATTTTAATATGTTCATGCAGGACATTGTATATAGTGTTTTCGGCTTCGTTCTTGTTAACGCCTAATCCGCTAGTTGCGTTTGCTTGCGGATCAAGGTCTATCAACAAAGTTTTTTTACCGTTCAAGGCCAGATAAGCCGCGATATTAATGGCCGATGTCGTCTTGGCGACTCCGCCTTTTTGATTACAGAAAGCTATTATTTTCACGATGGCCTTTTCGTTAAAGGTTTGGAAGGATTGGAGTTTCCACGTGGAAACTTCCCGCGTCTAGAAAATTATAATACAAATGAAAATAATAGTCAAGGTTAATACGATATATACAGCGCCTGTGTTCTAACGAATATAAGGTCCCGCTATGCAAAATAAAAAATGTCATCCCGGACAGCCGAAGGCTGAGCCGGGATCACGTGAAAATGATATTATTTTTATGGGG
>CAYWDJ010000234.1:0-1777 GCA_964457005.1 uncultured Planctomycetia bacterium | reverse complement strand
GGGCGATAATCGGAGCCGGAAGTGTTGTGACAAAAAATAAGGATGTTCCCGACAGGGCTACAGTTGTTGGGGTCCCGGCCAGGATCATAAACGAGGGCTAACTACTTAGGAAAGGATACTATGAATAATATGACCATTTTTACAGGTAACGCGAATCCGGGACTTGGAGAAAGTATATGCAAGAAACTCGGCGCGGGATTTGGAGGCTGTGAGGTAGGACGTTTTAAGGACGGAGAGACGAAGGTCAAGATAAAGCACAATGTGCGGGGGAAAGACATTTTTGTACTACAGTCAACATGTTCTCCTGCTAATGAAAACCTCATGGAGCTTCTAATAATGATAGACGCTATAAAAAGAGCGTCGGCGAAGAGAATAACAGCGGTTATCCCTTATTTTGGTTATGCGAGGCAGGACAGGAAAGATCAGCCAAGAGTGCCTATAACAGCAAAGCTGGTGGCTAACCTTCTTGCTCGAGCCGGGGCTAACAGGGTTCTGACCATTGACCTGCACGCCGGTCAGATCCAGGGATTTTTTGATATGCCGCTTGATCATCTGTATGCGGTTACTATGTTCGAGCAATATTTTCGGGAGAAGAAGCTCGAAGATATCGTTATTGTTTCACCGGACGTTGGCGGGATAAAAACAGCAAGATCATACGCCAAAAGGTTCAATGCCGGTCTTGCCATAGTTGATAAACGACGTATAAGTGACCAGGACACAGAGGCCATGCACATAATGGGCGATGTTAAGGGAAAGAACGTAATAATGGTAGATGATATTGTCGCGACGGCGGGAAGTCTTTCACAAGCGTCTAAGGCTCTAAAAAGGGAAGGCGCAAAAGATATTTACGCGGCTATTACACACCCTGTTCTTTGCGGCCCGGCGATAGAGAGGCTCCAAGATTCCGAGATCAAGGAATTGGTCGTAACGGATACGATACCTTTACCGGAAGACAAGAAGATAGACATGATAAAACAGCTGTCGGTCGCTGATCTTCTAGGAGAAGCGATGAAGAGGATACACAAAGAAGAATCAGTAAGTGAATTGTTTGAATAAAAAGGAGAGTGAAATAAAATGGAAAAGGTAATACTAAACGCAACAGCAAGGGAAAACACCGGAAAAAGCGCGTGTAAGCATATAAGAAAAGAAGGTCTGATCCCGGGCGTTGTGTACAAGGACGGTAAGGAAGGGATCAAGGTACAGATGGATAGTAAGGAGTTGTGGCGTTCGCTTCATACTGAAGCCGGAGAAAATGCTATCATTACTATGAACATTACCGGTGGAGATAAGGACGCAAAGAAAACAGTTATTTTGCAGGAAACCCAGCGGGATCCCATCAACGAAAAGTTCCTTCATGTTGATTTTCACGAGATATCTCTTAAGGAAAAGATCAAAGTCAAGGTTCCTGTTACTCTTAAGGGAGAGGCTGTCGGAGTTTCGGAAGAAGACGGAGTTCTTGCCCAGCTTGCATGGGAACTTGAAGTAGAATGTTTGCCTACGGCAATCCCGGAACAGATAGTTGTTCAAGTTGCAGAATTGAAAATAAATGATGCTATTCACGTAAAAGAGGTTGAAGGGTTGGAAGGCGTAACTATTCTTGACGATCCGGAATCGGTAGTTGTTACTGTCAATCCTCCTAAGGCTGAAGAGGCAGAGGAAGAAGTTGTTGAAGAAGGTGCCGAAGAAGGCGAGGGCGAACCTGAGCTTATAAAGAAAGGTAAAACCGAAGAAGAGGGAGCTGAAGAAGCTGCCGAAGAAGCCGGAGAATAACTGTCTT
>CAYWDJ010000233.1:0-1781 GCA_964457005.1 uncultured Planctomycetia bacterium | reverse complement strand
GCACCAGCTGCGGCGCGTGTTCAAGCTCTTGCCCTGTTGAGGCCATCGAAGCTGATTAAGGCTTATTATAGACACAAAAAGCCCCTCTTCCTTCAGGTAGGAGGGGCTTTTTTATAATAATTCCACTCTATTTTGCCTAGAGATACTCTTCTTCCACCATTTTTTCATATACTTTCTCAGCCATAAACCTGTACCCGAACACATTCGGATATCTGGACCCGCCCACATACTGCATATTCCCCTTTTTTATCTCCTCTTCAAAATACATCTCATTATCGACAAACGGAATCCCGTTTGTCATCGCATAGTCCCTTAATACCTCATTAACAGATATAATAAAATGTCTGTGCGGCGGATTCGCGATAACCCTCTTAAAGAATGGATCCTCTTTTACACTTATTATGGGCGCATTCTCACCCTGTAGTTCTTCTATCTTCTTAAACCCCTCATACCTGTCGACCGGAAAAAGAACCGGATAATCCTGCAAAATAACCGGAAGACCGTACCCTTCGATATGGGAAACCATCTTATCCACATCAAACCTTACCCAATCATACAGAAGATCCTGTCGCGTAACTACATCTTCCCGTCCTCTATATTTATCAATTATCGCATTCGCGTCTACCTCATCTATGCTGACAGATATTTCCATCAGCGCAGCATAGGCCCTGTCTCTCTCAAACCGGCTGGGTGCACGCTCCAGGGCTTCAGTATATTTTTGAACAGCTTCCGGAATATCTCCTTTCTCCTCAGCATTTTTTGCCGCCAAGAACATCCTGTAGAACAATGCTCCCTCAGCGGTTGCGGGAGAAAAATGTTCTGAGTTACCTATAGACCTCTGCCTGCTTCCATCATCTCTTTTTTCCAGAATATTCATCCAGAGAAGATAAAATAGTCTTACGCTTCTTAGCCGATATAAGGCTCCCTCCACCTTGTATAAGAAGATCTTTCCACCCAGCTCCAGACTACCCAAAAAAGATCCTTCCTTAATGTTTTTCTCTAAAAACTCTCCCAGTCCCAGATGATTATAGAAATTGGCGCTACCGGCCCTCAGTATCACCAGGGCAGGATCTGTCTCCAGGATATCCCGGGGTAACTGCGCCATGATCTGGGATGAATTCCTGCCGGGGAGTCCTCTATTAATTACCTTATAGTTCCTGTCAGGATATTTTTTTGTCAGGATCCGCTGCAGATTATCCGGATAGCTTTCCCCTTCCGGGGCCCCAACCCCTGCGGTATAACAATTCCCAACACACAGTATGGTATATTCAGGAGCTTCTCCTTTTACCGTAACTTTCGTCAGGTATATTCCATTCATCACAACTCCTGCCACGCGAAGCCCCACCTCAAGGACAACCATCACAAAGATCACGCCCAGAAAAAGCACCAAAACTCTTCTCAAAACATTATTCATTCTTTCCCCCTGCCTTTGCAGCAATATAATTGCCTATTACTCGACAATCAATAGCACTCCTCTTGAAGCAATCAATAGTGTCTTCTGGGGTACACACTATAGGTCCTCCTCTCAGATTAAAAGAAGTGTTAACAACCAGGGGAATACCTGTTATATTCTCAAACTCTTTTATGAGACCCCAGTACTTTGGATCGTCATCTTTATAAACTGTCTGCACCCTTGCCGTTCCATCTACATGAGTTACCCTCGGAATAATGTCCTTCTTATCCGCGTAAACAGGCAGAGCAAGAAACCTGAAAAGTATTAAGAAGGTTTTTTATGCCAGGACCTATTCTTTGTCCTCAACATACCCCTGTTTTATCATCTC
>CAYWDJ010000232.1:0-1796 GCA_964457005.1 uncultured Planctomycetia bacterium | reverse complement strand
TTGAAGTTGTGAAAGCCGTGGAAGCGGCCGGAGCGTCAGCCGTATGCATACATCCCAGAACAAGGGAACAGTTTTATAAAGGTACCGCCGATCATACTATCACTCGTGAAATAAAAGAGGCGGTTAATATCCCGGTGTTTGCGAGCGGTAATATTCTTTCGGCGCAAGATGCTTTAGACGTTTTTGAAAAGACCCGATGTGACGCTGTTTTTGTCGCGAGGGGCAGTCTGGGACGGCCATGGATTTTTCGTGAGATAAACCAGGCGGTAAACGGCGAAGGGGTGACGGAGCGTCCCTCTTTTAATGAAATGAAGGACATAATTCTCGACCATTATATGTTGAACTGTCAGTACTATGGCGAGAAAAGGGCCGTTTCAAGGATGTACAAGCATATCGCATGGTATCTGCACGGATATAAGAACATAAATGATATAATGATAGAATATAGAAAGTGTGATACACTGTCATACTTTGGTGAGTTTTTACGAAAGATTACAGTCGATGAGAGAAATAGACTCCATATAAGCTGTAAGCTATAGGCTGTAAGCTGTATGTTGCAAATTTATAGCTTGAAGCTTATAGCTTATAGCTAAAGAGGTGAGTTAATGGGTAAAATTATACTGGCATCCGCATCAGAAAGAAGGTCACGCATACTTGCGGAATGCGGGCTAGATCACGAGGTTGTTGTAAGCGGCGCTGATGAGAATGCGGGGGAAGACTCTCTCGTGTCAGAAGTTGTGCAGTTCAATGCCGTAGCTAAGGCGGAGGCTGTGGTCGGCCAATGTTCGGATAGCATAGTAATAGGGGCTGATACCCTGGTGGTTCATGATGAGGATGTTCTTGGAAAACCCTCGGATGAGGAGCATGCCAGATGGATGCTGAAAAAGTTCCAGGGTGAAAAAGTGGAAGTCTATTCAGGTGTGTGCGTCATCAATGCTTCAACGGGAGAGAAGGCGGCCGGATACGACAAGAGCGAACTTGCCGTGGCTTCGCTGACAGATGACGAAGTAGAGAAGTTTTTCAGGCTGCTGGGGCCGTATGATAAGGCCGGCGGATTTTCTATTGAAGGAGTGGGAGCACTGCTTTTTGATGATATCAAGGGATCATATTTTAACATTTTAGGTCTTTCCATGATGAAGCTTAGACAGCTTTTTGATGAAATAGGGCTTGATATAGCGGAGTATATAAGTAAGAATTAAAAAGTAAAAATCCAAAATTAAAGAGGAAAAATCCAGAATTAAGGTGTGTTCTAGCTCTGAGATGGATAGGATTCAGAAATTGCAGCATTTATTATTTTTAATTTGTATTTTTCATTTTGGATTTTGAATTTTATATTTAAAACATGAATGTATTACAGCTATTACCAAAACTGAATGTAGGCGGGGTGGAAAAGGGTACCTGTGAGGTTGCCAGGCATCTTACGCTTAACGGCCATAAGGCAGTCGTTGTCTCGGGCGGGGGACCCCTTGAAAAAAAGCTTACAGCTTTCGGGGTTAGGCACTACACTCTGCCAATAGGTAAAAAAGATCCATTCAATGTCTTGTATTGCTATTTTAAGCTCAAAGAGATCATAAAAAAAGAGAACATCAACATTGTGCACGCTCGGAGCCGTATCCCGGCTTTGACAGGATATTTTGCCGCAAAGAAAACACATACGAGGTTTATAACAACTGCTCATGGCCAGTATAGAAAACACCTGATAAGTAAAGTCATGGGTTGGGGGAAGGTAGTTGTTGTTGCTAATGAGATGATGGCCAGGTACATGAAAGAGAACTTCGGCGTGCAGCTTGAAAAGA
>CAYWDJ010000231.1:0-1804 GCA_964457005.1 uncultured Planctomycetia bacterium | reverse complement strand
AGTGGGCAGTGTTCCCAGCGAGTTCCGCAGGCCAAAGGCCGAGGACTGTTTGAGCGGGGAATACTGCCCACTTCTTCAAAGCACCATAAAACGAGTGCAGGTCTGACAATTTTCTTGACTTTTACCCCCAAAAGTACTAAGATTGTGAATCTTAGTACAGAGTCTGTGAATTAAATCACAAAGTATTGGATTATACAATGGCCGCAAATGGCAAAAAAATACCGGAAACTACTATATCAAGATTATTTGTGTATCTTCGTGAGTTGACTGAACTTGCGAAGGTTAAAATAAGGACAATATCATCAGCTGAGCTTGGTGAAAGAACCAATCTTAGTGATGCCCAGGTAAGGAAAGACCTTGGTTATTTTGGGCAATTTGGTGTTAGCGGGTCAGGATATTCGGTGAATGACCTTATCCCGGTTCTTGAAAAAATATTAGGGAAGGATAAGACCTGGAATGTTGCTCTTATAGGAGCAGGGCATATGGGATCAGCGCTTCTTGCGTATGCCGGTTTTAGCAGGCATGGACTTGATCTTGTGGCGGCATTTGATACTGATATAAGCAAGATCGGCAAGAAATACGAAGGTATAACCATTCAAGATATAAATGAGCTGGAAACTGCGGTAGTCGCTCAGAAAATATCCATAGCGATAATCGCTGTTTCAGCAGTGGCGGCCCAGGAAGTGGCAGAAACACTTGCGAGAGCAGGAGTTAAGTGTATATTGAACTTTGCTCCGGTAAGCCTGAATGTTCCCGAGGACGTTAAGGTTAAGGACGTGGATCTTTCGAGAGAGCTTGAGACTTTATCATATTTTCTGGTAAATAAAAACAATGTAAGCCATAAGCTGTAGGCTATAACCTATAGCTTACAACTTACAGCTTATAGCTTATAGCTTATAGCTTATAGCTTAGAGCTTAGAGCTAGAGTGTCGAGTTTAAGGGGTATAGAGCATGAAGAAAATACTGGCATTGGGAGCAGAGAACAAAACAAATTTTTCAGTGATGAACGGAAACGTTCTTTTCACGAGTGATATTGTTGAAAACCTTGCCGATATGGAGAACCTCAAGAGATTTGAAACGGAGACTAGGAAGTATCTTGAAAATGATGGACTTGCACCCGAATACATTGTGTGCGACATGCATCCTGACTACAGGTCAAGCCTCCTGGCAGAAAAAATCCATAAAGAAAGCTCCGGAAGCACTTTATTGAAAGTGCAGCATCATTTCGCACACATAGCGTCTTGTATGCTGGAACACTCGCTGGAGGAAGAAGTTCTTGGCGTATCTTTTGACGGGACAGGGTATGGCCCTGACGGTAATTCCTGGGGGGGAGAATTTCTGATATGCACGAGAAAGGATTTTTCCAGGCCATATCATCTTAAATACATGAAGCAGCCGGGTGGAGATATTGCTGCCCGTGAAGGCTGGAGAATGGCTATTGCATATTTAGTTGATGCATTCGGTCCCGACATCGGGGCTACGGAATTTCCGCTGGTCGGGCGTATAGGCAGAAAAAAAATAGATCTTGTGAGCCAGATGATAGAAAAAGACGTTAACTGTCCTTTGACATCAAGTATGGGAAGGCTTTTTGACGCAGTTGCCTCGCTGGCAGGTATTTGCGATGTGTCCGGGTTTGAAGCCGAAGGGGCGATACTTCTTGAGAAGAAAGTCGCTAAGGATGTGCCGGGGTGCTATGGGTATGAAATAGAGGGGGCTGAGGTAGTAATAACTAAGATGATAAAAGGTATAACGGGGGATGTTCTAGCTCAAGTGGGAGCTGATATTATAAGTGCGAAATTTCACA
>CAYWDJ010000230.1:0-1886 GCA_964457005.1 uncultured Planctomycetia bacterium | reverse complement strand
GCTCCACTGCCAGTGCCTCAATCCCCTCAAACTGTTGTAACTAAAGAGGTTAAGGCAGAAAATAAACAAGGCATTGATTCTTTTACACAAACTCCCTCCCTTCCTGCTCGGGAAATAGCAGTAAAAACTGACATTTTTGATATTGTTTTCTCTGACATTGGGGGAACGGTTAAAAAAATGACACTTGTCGAGAAAGATGAAGTAATTTTAGACGCGCAAGCCGGTATCGGGAATTTTGCCATGAACACTCCTCTTATCGCTGGTTTGAGTAGTAAAAAGTTTAAGGTTGACCAGGGGGCCGGATATATAATTTTTACCTATGTAGAAGAGGGCTGGTTTGAGGTGAGAAAGAAATATACTTTTTCTAAGACCACCTATGATATGGGTTTAGAGGTTAGCGTCAAGAACCTGTCTTCAAGAGAAATAGCCTTCTCCTATAGCATGGTAGGCCCTGCAAACCTCCAAAGCGCCGGCAAGATCTCGGGAAGAAGCTTTGTTCAGGCAGACGTAATGATAGACGGAGGCATTTGGAGAACTAAAAAAGCCAAAGGCGGACAGATTGATAAAGTCGGGAACATATCATGGGTTGCGTTAAAGAACAGATATTATGCGCAAATCCTTAAGCCATACGAACTTCCGGCATCAGCAACCATAAGGCAGTATGCTGATAAATCTCTTCAGGTGGCGCTTAATTCCCAGAGCTATAATCTTAGCCCCGGAGAAAGCAAGGTAGATAGCTTCCTGTATTATATCGGCCCGCTTAATGAAAAAATGATAGCGGCTCTGGGGGAGGATATGACTGGGATCGTAGATTATGGGAAATTAGGCGGGATAAGCAAGATCTTGCTTGTTATTATGAGATTTTACCATGGCTTCGTCGGAAACTGGGGAGTCGCGATCATATTGTTGACCATTACGATCAATATCGTCTTATTTCCGCTGACGATGAAAAGCTTTATGTCCATGCAGCAAATGAAGAAAATACAGCCGCATATGGAGAAGCTGAAGGTTCTGCATAAAGATAATCCCCAAAAGCTCAATAAAGAAATGATGGAGCTGTATAAAAAGTATAATGTTAACCCTTTAGGCGGTTGTTTGCCGATGCTGCTGCAAATGCCGGTCTTTTTTGCGCTGTATACAGGGCTTGTAAAGTCAATTGAGCTAAAAGGAGCCTCTTTCTTGTGGATAAAGGACCTTTCAAAGCCGGATGCCGTGCCGTTACCGTTTACGTTGCCCTTAATAGGTGCGAGTATTAACATTTTACCTCTTCTTATGGTCGGAATGATGGCAGTTCAGCAGAAACTGTCCCAGGGAACAACTCCAACCTCGGGTTCTGGTGATCAGGCGGCAAGCCAGCAAAAGATGATGATGATAATGTTTCCTCTTTTATTTGGGTTTATGTTCTATAAAATGCCGTCGGGCCTTGTCTTGTACTGGTTGACAAACACAATATTGATGACAACTGAGCAAAAGCTTATCGGAATGAAGGTCGACAAGGAACAGTAATGACAGAAGACCTACAAACCATAGACGTTGAAGCTCCCACCGTTGAAGAAGCAATAAAAAAAGCCATAAAAGAGCTGCATGTTCCTGAAAAAGAGATCACAATACAGGTTCTTAAAGAAGAACACAAGGGTCTCTTTGGCATGGAAGGCGCTGAACCTGCAAAAATACGAGCTACTCTCAAGAATAAGCCGACAAAATAAAGTTATCCAAGGTTTGTTGATAACCTGTTGATATCTTTAAAAACTCTTCATTAAGAGTTTCCACGTGGAAACGGTTAGACCCTACACTCAAAGAAATGAAGATGTCATCCCCGAGAAAGAGGGGCCCCCATAAAAATAATATCATTTTCACGTGATCCCGGCTCAGCCTTCGGCTGTCCG
>CAYWDJ010000229.1:0-1894 GCA_964457005.1 uncultured Planctomycetia bacterium | reverse complement strand
TTGTAGATAATGGTGAATGCAATGGGGGTTTAACTACAACAGTGTTTCCTCCTAACAGCGCAAACCCAACCGTTAGAGAATTGCTACATGGGGCATTTTTAGGAGGGCTAAGACAAACAACTCCGTCCGGTTTTCGAACCAGATACATCGTTTCGTTTTTACCTCTCCCTAGTTCTTCCCACAATTCATCCTTAAAATAATCCAACGACTCTGCTCGATATGCTTTTTCCATACCTGAAAACTCCCATTCCGCCAGTTTCCGTGGATGACCTTCTATTACAAATATATCGATTAAATCATCTTTTTTTTCTAATAGTTTTTTGTGAATATCCCTTAATATTTTCCGTCTACGACTTACCGGAAAATATCGATACACTTGACTCGCCTTATATGCCGCCTTTATTGCCTTTTTGTTTGTATCATCAGCTCCCACACTATATCTGGCATAAATAAACTCTTCTATATTCTCTAGAATGTCACTTTTATTTTTTTTGAGAGCAACTATACGTTTATACGTCGACTTGAAATCCGAAATGACCTTGTCTGCATATGGAAAATATTCGTAAATACCTGTGTCACATTCTTTCCCTGCTATCAACAAATTATAGTTTAACATGCACTCTCCTTCATTTTGTCTTGTCATATCTGACAACCACATATGCCCACATTACCTGCCAGAACCGTTTTCCTGTGCCTCAATCCAGTTATCAATTGTTTCTTTTTTGAAACGCCATTTTGATCCGACTTTGAAGCATGGAATTTTGCCTCCCTGGGCATGCTTGTATATGGTTACCTCTTTCATCTTCAAATAGTCAGCCAATTCTTTTACAGTCATAACGGGAGCTGCCATAATTAGTTCCTCCACAACACTCTGTTTGTATTCTTAGATTTTTTTGAGTCAAATCTCTTAAAGAAAGGTTTTATGAACGCGGGATAATGGTGATTAATTATATTATCGAGAATAAAGAGTAACATGAGCCACCTTCGTTCAATTAGGTTCATCTTATTTTTACTGATATCTTTTAATACCAATTGGTACTAATTATATAAGTGTAATTAAGTATAATGAAGAATATTGCGGAGTCAAGTTAGAAGAAAAGTTAGAAGAACAATACGATTATCTGTAGGATAAGGTTCGTATAAAGGCCGGCAATGAGGTCGTCAAGCATAATTCCCCATCCACCTCCCACTTTTTCAGCGGACTTCATCGGCGGGATCTTGAAAATATCAAGAAGCCTGAAGGCTATAAAACCTATTATGATGATCGGCAGAGATAGCGGCACCATGAAAAAGGCCACAAAAATACATGCTGCCTCATCGATTATAACCTGAGTCGGATCCTCTGTTCCCGTGTTCTTTTCGACGATATCGGAACTGATAACCCCCAGAACGAAAAGCACAAGAAATGTCAGGATATATGCTACCGGGAACCTATGCAGGAACAAGCAAAATGGAAGCGCAACAAGGGTCCCAATTGTGCCGGGAGCAAACGGGACATAGCCCAGGCCGAATAGTGTGGCGATATTATAATGTATTGATAGTTTTGACTTCATGCTATTAGATAGTTTAAGGGAAAATACCGGTTTGTCAATATTATGCGCTTTCAAACACGATCTTTACAATTGTCCCCTTGTTAACTTCACTATTTATTAAAATCTTACCGTTATTGTTCTCGACGATCTGGCAAACGATAAATAAACCCAATCCGGTGCCGGTATCTTTCGTCGTATAAAAAGCATCAAATAAATGCTTAAGTTTTTCCTCCGGGATACCCTCTCCTGTGTCCTGCACGACAATCTCCGACATACCATCAGTCACTCCAACACTAACGGTCAATTTGCCGCCCTCCGGCATAGCTTCAATGCTGTTCAATACAAGATTTATGAACACCTGC
>CAYWDJ010000228.1:0-1895 GCA_964457005.1 uncultured Planctomycetia bacterium | reverse complement strand
TTTTTTTAAAACATCATCTTTCGCAGGCGGCGAGCGCCTTTCTGGTGTCGCCGTTCGAAGAAGCTGCGATACTTACGGTAGACGGAGTAGGAGAGTCGGCTACCGCTTCTATGGGATACGGCAGGGGTAATAAGATAGCCATTGAGAATGAGATACATTATCCTGATTCTCTCGGGTTGCTTTATTCCATAGTCGCGACATATCTCGGGTTCAGGGTTTTTTCCGGGGAGGGCAAGATAATGGGCCTTTCGGCATATGGAAAACCTTCATACTTGGAAAAGTTCAGAGAGATAGTCGATGTTAAGCCGGACGGCAGTTTTCATCTCGATACGGATTATTTTGCTTTTAACCGGGGATTTCGCATGTACGGGCGGAGGTTCGTCAAGATGTTCGGCCCCCCAAGAGAGCCTGAGACAGAATTTGAACAGCGTCATTATGATATGGCGGCTACACTACAGAAATTTCTGGAAGAAACGCTTATAACCATTGCTAGCGGACTTTACGATAGAACCAAGATGGATAACTTATGCATGGCCGGAGGAGTTGCCCTTAATTGTGTGGCCAATTACAGGATATTAAAGGAAACACCTTTTAAAAATATTTTTGTACAACCCGCGGCGGGAGATAGCGGTACGGCGCTTGGAGCCGCAATAGGCGCGTATAATCTGGTTTTAAAGAAACCCAGGAATTTTGTCATGAAGAGTGCGGGACTGGGGCCCAACTATTCCGACAGCGTTATAAAGAGGGCGCTTGTTAACGCGGGAGTGGAGTTTAAGGAATATGCTGAGGATATACTTCTCTCGGAAACAGCCCTGCTGATAGCTGCCAACATGGTTGTAGGCTGGTTCCAGGGGCGGATGGAATTCGGGCCGAGAGCTTTGGGCAAGAGATCCATACTTGCCAATCCCGGGAATCCTGACATTAAGGATATACTTAATTCCAAGGTCAAAAAAAGAGAGTGGTTCAGGCCTTTTGCTCCGTCTGTTCTTGAAGAAAGGGCGGGAGAGTTTTTTGATCTGAAGCATTCATCACCCTTTATGCTGCTTGCTCCGCCTGTACAGGCAGATAAAAAAGAAGCTATTCCGGGAGTAACTCATGTAGATGGGACTGCAAGGGTGCAGACGGTCAATCAATATGATGATCCAAAGTACTGGGGGCTTATAAAAGAGTTTGAAAAAATAACAGGGTTGCCCCTTGTCGTTAATACTTCTTTTAATCTGCGTGGGGAACCTATAGTATGTACGCCGGAAGAGGCTATTGATTGTTTCAAGAGAAGCGCTATTGATCGTCTGGTAATAGGTAATTTTATTGCCGAGAAAGACGGGGGAGAAGAATAAATAATATTATGAAAAAATTTTTAGTTGTTGTTCTTGGTATAGTATTTACGTTTGTTGTTCTTGAGGTAGGGCTTCGCATATCGGGTTTTGTAATGAATAGAATATATTTAAGTAAGGTTGAGGCAAGGGGAGAGGTTCCAGAATACAGGATATTGTGTATAGGTAACTGTTATACTGCCGGGGTAGGCGCGCCAAAAGGACTGTCATATCCTGGACATTTGCAAAGAATGTTTAATGAAAAATATCCAGGTAAAAATTATCTTATTATCAATCGTGGTGTAGCAGGGCGTAATTCAGCTCAGATATTGGGCAATGTAAAGAGGAACATACTGGAAACAGACCCCGATCTTGTTATAGTGAGGGCTGGGAGCGCTAATTTTTTTAACCAGATTGGTTTTAACCAATATTTGCTTAATAATGTGTCCCCAAATACATTATCTGGCAAACTAAAGTTTGCTTTAAGAGTATCTGTGTTCAAAACATGGGAATTACTGTATAGATTGAGAAGTGTAAGGCTTGTGAGTTTGCTGGTGAACGACATAAAAGAACACAATATTG
>CAYWDJ010000227.1:0-1955 GCA_964457005.1 uncultured Planctomycetia bacterium | reverse complement strand
TCCGGCCTTCTTACCTTAGGATCATTGATCGGAAGATCTTCATAAACGATCTTGCTGGCGGATCCTGTTAGCTCAATGATCTTTTCAGCAAACTGCACTATACTCATCTCCCGCGGATTTCCTATATTGACGGGTTCATTAAGGTCCGAATTTAAAAGCCTGTATATTCCCTCGACAAGGTCCGATACATAACAGAAACTGCGCGTCTGTGCTCCATCGCCATATACCGTAAGAGGTTCTCCCTTGAGAGCCTGGTCCACAAAGTTAGGAACGACTCGGCCGTCATGAACCCTCATCCTTTCCCCGAAAGTATTAAATATCCTGACTATCTTGGTGTCTACCCCATGCGCACGGTGATACGCAAGAGTAATGGCCTCGCCAAAACGCTTTGCCTCGTCATAAACACCTCTTGGGCCTATGGGATTTACATTTCCCCAATACGTCTCAGGCTGAGGATTGACAAGCGGGTCTCCATACACTTCCGATGTGGAAGCAAGAAGGAACCTGGCATTATGTTCCTTGGCTACTCCAAGCGCATTATGGGTTCCAAGGGAACCTACTTTAAGCGTCTTAATGGGGTGCTCCAGGTAGTCTATCGGGCTTGCCGGAGACGCAAAATGCATAACGGCATCTATTTTGCCTTTTACATAAATGTACTTGGACACATCGTGCTTGATAAACTCAAAATTCTCATTCCCTGACAGGTGCGCTATATTGTCTGTATTCCCGGTTATCAAGTTGTCCATACATACAACCTGATGTCCTTCCTTAAGAAGCCTCTCCGCAAGATGTGAACCCAAAAAACCCGCGCCGCCCGTTAATAATATCCTCATTTTATCTCCTATTCTTAGATTCTTATAGCTTAAAGCTTACAGCTTATAGCTTTTCATAACCCACTCAACCGTTTTTTCCAGGCCCTCATAAAACTGTACCCGGGGTTCAAGTCCAAGCTTTTCCCTTAGCCCGCTTATATCGGCAAAACTTTTTTTAACATCACCTTTTCGCTGTGGCCCGTGAACATTGGGAATATCCTTTCCCATTATTTTCTTAAGCCCCTCCGCCAGATCTAAAATAGAATAGCTGTTTCCACATGCAACATTAAATACCATGCCGGAAACGTCTTCAGCCTTACATGCGGCCAAATTAGCGTCTACAACGTTCTGGACAAAAGTGAAATCACGTGACTGGGTTCCATCGCCGTCGATCGTACAGGGAGTATCGTTCGACAGCATCTGTATAAACGCCGGGATAACCGCTGAATATTTGGATTCGGGGTTCTGCCTCGGTCCATATACATTGAAATATCTCAAACTTACCGTCTCCAAACCCATTGTAGCCGCAAACATCCTGCAATAATATTCCGCAGCCAGCTTACTAACCGCATAAGGAGATATTGGATTCGGTGTCATTTCTTCTTTTTCAGGAAATATCTCACAATCTCCATAGGCTGAACTTGAAGAAGCATAAACGAGCCGTTTCACTCCCGCTTTTTTTGCCGCAATTAGAAGATTAAGTGTTCCTGTCACATTGACATCATTTGAAGGGATAGGTGCCTCGACACTCCTTGCTACGCTTCGAAGAGCCGCTTGATGAATAACGTATTTCACGTCCCGTAGAGCACGCGTAACATCTTCTTCGCTTCTTATATCTCCCTCAACAAAATCGATCTTATCCATAAAAGGCAGAAGGTTTTCTTTGCTACCAGTAGACAGGTTGTCAAGAACCCTTACATCAGCGCCGTCAAAAACCAGACGCTCAACAATGTTAGACCCTATAAAACCCGCGCCGCCTGTTACAAGATATTTATCCATTGCGTCTCCTTTTACCGTTTATAGCTTACAGCTTATAGCTTATAGCTTACAGCTTACAGCTTAACTATATTGTCGCCCTTAATCTTTTCAGCCCCGAAAATATCACGGCAATCCAGTATCATTTTAGAGTTCTTCGCAACCAAT
>CAYWDJ010000226.1:0-1984 GCA_964457005.1 uncultured Planctomycetia bacterium | reverse complement strand
CGGGATACTCATATTCATGGCGGGGACGTTCTTATATCGTGGGTATTCATTTTCCAGAGGAATGCTTATACTAGCGTGGTTGGTTCTTATAGCTTTTATGATCTCATGGCGGATTATCGCCAACAGGGTAAGGATATTTTTAAGAAAGTCCAACTTTACCTCTAGAAACCTGATAATCGTTGGCGATGGAGATATGGTAAGACGTCTTGTTAAACATATCGCCGGGGATCCTCACTGGGACTATGATATCAAAGGAATACTGAGAGTGAACTCGACGGATACCGATCCGGTTGACGGAGTTCCTGTTCTGGGCAAATTGACTGAGATCAAAGAGGTGATGTATAAGCTCGACATAGAAGAAGTTATCCTCACAGAGACAGATCTTCCGCGTTCTGAAACGATGAATCTGGTTCTTGCGTGTGAAAGAGCCATGGCCGGGTTTAAATTGCTTGCGGATCTACTGGGAATGGTCACTTCGGAAGTGGATATGCTTACAATTGACGGCATTCCTCTTCTAGGGCTTAAAGAGTCTCCTCTTGCGGAAGGTGTGAACAGGCTTATAAAAAGGCTCATGGATATTGTTCTTTCGATAGGAGGACTCATAGTTTTTTCTCCGGTATTTCTTGTTATCGGTATCCTGGTAAAGGTTTCTTCTCCGGGACCGGTATTCTATTTGCAGAAAAGAATAGGTGAAGACGGCAAGCATTTTACTATTTTTAAGTTTCGTACTATGGTTGATAATGCTGAAAAGGGAGTGGGCAGGGTTTGGGCCGTAGAGGGTGACCCCAGGAAGACTAAGCTTGGTGCCTTTCTCAGAAGTTACAACATAGATGAGATCCCCCAGCTGATAAATGTGTTGAAAGGCGATATGAGCCTTGTAGGCCCTCGGCCGGAAAGGCCCCACTTTGTGGGCAAGTTCAAAGAGGATATCCCCAGGTATATGGCACGTCACAAGATCAAATCCGGGCTTACAGGATGGGCCCAGGTTAACGGGTTAAGAGGCAATACTTCTATTGAAGAAAGAACCAAATACGATCTTTATTACATTGAGAACTGGTCTTTGGCGTTTGATCTGAAGATCATTCTTATGTCTATTGCCGCCGTAAAGAATGCGTATTAATCAGAAAAGAGGATAATGGAAAAAGATAAGATAATCAATTTTTTTGACATTGTGATAGAGATATGTTTTTACATGCTCCTGGTTTGCGTAGCATTCTCCACATCTCTTGTTGAGATAGCTTCTACGGTAATGATAGTGGTTTGGATAGTAAAGAAGCTTCTGGACCGGGACTTCAGGTTCCTAAAGAGCGCTCCCGCGATCATATTGCTAGCGTTCTTTGCGTGGAATATTCTTTCTTGCTTTAACAGCGGATTTTTCAAGGAAAGCTTCCGAGGGGTAATGAAGGTTGCGGAATACGGCATGCTCTTTTTTGTTGTATCTACGACTCTTGGAAAAAAGGAAATAGCAAAAAGAGCTTTTATTATTATGGCCCTTTCAGCGATATTTATCTGCTTGAACGGGTTCTTTCAGTATTTTTCAGGGGCAGACCTCCTCAGGCACCGGGAACTTATAAAGGACGACTATTTGAGACGGATATCATCATCTTTTGTACATCCCAATGATTTTGGAGCATATCTGATGGTTATGACTATGTGTTTTATCGGAGTGTTGTTAAGGGCAAAGGTCGCCATGAAATATCGTCTCTCGGTACTGGTTCCCATTGTTGTATCTGTCGTCGCTCTCGTCATGACAAAGTCAAGAGGCGCATGGTTGTCTTTTACAGCCGCGTTCCTGGGACTGGGTGCGGTTATATCGAAAAAGGCGCTAATCCTCTGTGTAGCGCTTCTCCTGGTGGTGTTCATGGTAATGCCTTATGCGGTTCAGCAAAGGGTTTACGAACTTGCTGACTTTAAGAGCGGAACCACTTGGGAAAGGCTCAAGCTGTGGGAAGGCGCAATAAACATGATAAAAGAACACCCAGTT
>CAYWDJ010000225.1:0-2004 GCA_964457005.1 uncultured Planctomycetia bacterium | reverse complement strand
TTAGAAAATCTTGTTTCATTAAAATTATAAGTATTGTTATGGTATGTGCGTTTATTGTCTTGGACGTTACCTGGGCCTATCCGATAGATCAGGTTGCTAAGGAGAACCTTGCGGCAGAATCACCGTTTCAGGCAAGAATGATGTCTGAATATGGTGAGAGATTTCAAAAGTCTTCATTTGCTAGAATAAACCTCTCCAAAACAGTTCTTTCTGTGGCTCAGTATCTTTATGGAGATAAGGACCTTGGCTTAAGGCCGAAAGATATTGAAACTCTTGAGGGAGTTTTAGCTCCGGAGCTCGGAGAAAGGTCCAGGGGTGTAGATCTTTCGGAAGTTTCTTTTGACGACGGTGTCGTGACCATATATTACAAGATCGCAGGCAAGACCCATAGGGTAGTTGTGGCACAGAAGGGTGATGCTGGAGAAAAGGATCTTTTGGGATACGACTGGATTGCAAATGATAAGTACGTAGTTAAAATAGTTCCCGATGCGACGGTGTCTTTTGAAGAGTCCGAAGAACCTGAGATCCGTGTAACGGAGGCGATCGCCGTTCTGCCGGCTGAAACTGAAGAATCTGAAAATGTGATAAAAGGCGATATAAGTTTCAAGGCCATAGTGCATTATCTGCCGTCAACCGGACGTTTTTTAATCCTTACTTTACTGCTCTCAATGTTTTTCACTATGGCAACTCCGAATGTTGTCGCGGAGGATTCTGCTCCGCAAAAGAAACTGCCGGTTCCGGAGCAAGTCGAGAAAGCAGCCAAAGCAGGTGGATGGGAAGAGGACTTGGAAATAGTACACCATCTTATTAATAAAAGACGGGAACATACTCAGGTGGCAGTGCAGGATGAAGTGGCCGCTTATGCGGCGGCATATGAGGAGGTATTCCAATTAATATTATTTAATCTCAAAGATCCGAAACCTGATATCAGAAGGTTATCCGCGGAAACTATAGGGCAGATGAGCTATGGGAGACATGTTAGCAGGGAGGACGCGGTGGCGCCTCTCATAGAGGCAATGTTCAAAGAAGGGAACAGGTATGCTCAGCAAAAAATGATAAAGGCTTTAGGGCATCTGTCTTACGAAGCCTCTGCCGAAGCCCTTCTAAGACTACTTGCAGAATTTGAGAACGGTACAAGGGAACATGGGCATATTTATAAATGCTTGATACTGGAGGCTATGTCATTTCACAGGAACGGTGACTTTCTCGTTGTTTTTAAGAAATATGTGGATTCTGATGATGCCTTTGAGGTAATGGGCGCATTGGACGGGATGTATGCTTTGTGGGAAGAGGGAGATGAAAGAGTGCTTGATGCTTTGTCCTTAGGCTTGGCGTCAGACAAAAGTTACGTTGTTGCGACAACGTTCAAGACTATTCAAAAAATGGTGAGAAACAAAGGTCTCAGTTCGTTCGATCCCGACAGGCAGGAAATTGTGGGGGCCGAGCGTGATGCTTTTGCCGTTAGATCGGCTGTGCAGTTCGTGAAAAAGAGTTACTGCGATGAGATGGGCTTTTCAAAAAAAAGTTCCGATTATATAAGACATCTGGCGGTGGAAATATTGGAAAGAGATGGCGACTATACGCATATGTATCTTCTTACTGAAGAAGCAAAAAATTCAGATAACACTTTCCTGGAAAAAGCCATTGATAAAGCTCTTGAGGATATAGCCGGGAGGACAGATGCTGCAAATGTTTTGAAGGATTTAAATGAGGCGGACTCTTCCGGTGACGAAGTAAGGGTAGAACAGCTGAAAACAACTTTATGGTTGGTCGATAGAGATGTCTATAGACAGTGGCGTAATGATAACGGGTTGTGGGATCTTGACAGGTTTTTTTGGGGCACATTGAAATGTATCGGCTTAGGTTTTGTAGCGTTGATCGCGGCGATCGTAGTCATACTGAAGTTTGATCTCTTCAAGGCTAAAAATAAGGTTGTGGAACAGGCGGGATACGGAAAGGCTTCTGATAAAGGTGAAGCCAAAAGGCCCGATGTTGAACGAAAGT
>CAYWDJ010000224.1:0-2056 GCA_964457005.1 uncultured Planctomycetia bacterium | reverse complement strand
AGGCAGCATACACCAATCGTAACTTTCCGCAATGGGTAATTGAAACACCGTCAAAGCATGGTTCATTCAAAGCGCACAAGCCTTTTCTATTACGACTTTTGCGGTTTTCGATCCATCTACTAAGAGCCCTGATAACAGGAAACCCCATCTGGTTTTTGTCTGAGACGGCCTATGCTCTGGGATTCATGTCCGAGATGTTTTTTCAGAGAAAACATGAATGACTACTTTGTTTCTGAATCTGTATTCCTTCCATGGGGTGAGGTGGAAGCAAGTTTGGGGGGCTTGCCCTTCTTATTGCTCAGGGTTTATATGAAACAATCAGTAGGAAAAATCTCGCTAAATCTACTTCAAAACAAGAAATCAAAAGTGGTTTGAAATAACAAATTGGTTCCTCGTCAGAATGGGTGCTGACATTTTGGTAGTTGGAGGTTTCCAAGACAATGAATCATAGCCAAAGAAAGGATAGTTTCGCTACGATATCAACTATCTCTATGATTAGCATTGTTATTCATCGCTTTGACGATGCTGTTAGCGATTCCGAGGGCAAAATAGGCGAGGATTCCTCTCTGGTGGCGTCTGAGCTTACATGCGAAATCCCTGATTAGCAGGGATACGCTGATAAGCTTTAGGGGCGTCAAAGTATGTATTCATTTCTCTTAGCTGATCATTATGGTGGCCCTACATTTCGAATATATAAAGAGATAATAGCCAATGCGAATTAAGTGCCCTAAATGTAGTGAAGGATATGAAGCGAGTATTGTCACGCGCGTTGCTTGCCCTGCCTGCGATCATGATCTCTTTAAGGGCCAAAAATATGCTTCGACAAAGCTCTATTCAAGAAAGGCAGGCTTTGACCCTGGAACGTCCTATGAAGATTTTCTTTCTGAAGCTGAAGATGTAGGTCGGAAGAAAGCATTAGAGGGGAGGGGCGATCTCACTGAATGGTTTGCATCGAAAAGCAGAGGCACCGCCGTCTACTTAACCAAAATAGATAAGGCTTCCATTGTTTTGGATTATGGCTGTGGATTCGGAGCTCTTTCCTTTGCAGCTGCCTCAATTGCACGGGAAGTCGTATCTCTCGATGTTTCTCCTGTTTACATACGAGGGCTGAATATGCGCCTCACACAAGAAAAAAATAAGAATATTTTTCCGATTGTCTCAGATTATACCAATTTCCCATTTTTCAAAAATACATTCGACCTAATAATAGTGAATGGAGTATTGGAGTATATTCCATGTCAGAATGTATCTCAGTCACATGAGCAAATGGTCAAGGATTTCATCAGAGCATTGACACACGTGTTGAAACCTGGAGGACAAATTTATCTTGCCATCGAAAACCGTTATGGATTGAATTACCTTTTGGGGGGCAAGGATGAACATACGAATCTTCGCTTTGTAACACTGCTGCCACGGCGATTGGCCGAGATATATAGTAAAGCATGCAGAGGTCTACCTTACCGTGAATGGACTTATTCGTACAAAGAGTTAACGCGGCTTTTTTGTGAAAGCGCGGACTTCCACCAAGAATTCTATGCAGCGCTACCGGAATACAGACATCCTAAAGCTTTTGTTAGTTTGAATACTCCGTATCTTCTCCCTCTCTATCTCAAGATCAGCCAAGGAACTGGAGGGTCATTAAAACGAAGAGTTGCGATTAGGGTAGCAAGGCTGGGATCTCAAATCAATCTCACCAGGTTGCCGTTTATACGGAAATTGGCTCCCTGTTTTGCATGTGTCTTTACGAAACCAGATTTATCTAACCAAAGTCAAAATATAACTGCGCCACCCTGGTTGAGTAGTCAGGTTCAACATAATAGTAGGGATATTATGCTTAGAAAAGGTGAGAACTCTCTCAACGCCATCGTTATGCAAAAGGGATGCTCGGACCCCGATGCGACAGTTCGTTTTACCTTAGACAATTTACTAGTGGAAAGAGAAAGAGAAATTTTGAATTATCTAAGAGAGTTTCAAGATGAAAACATTGATAAATGGATAAATTATCCTTATGCTGAAGGTGTTTTTGGCGGAGGAAAGCGATTTATTATCCATGGTT
>CAYWDJ010000223.1:0-2084 GCA_964457005.1 uncultured Planctomycetia bacterium | reverse complement strand
GGATAGTAGGAATAATATCCCATGTAGAGGGGCTACAGGAAGAAATCGATACACACCTAAAAACCCATAAAGACGAAGATACGGGAAGCCACATAAAAACAAGCTGGGAATATTAGAGAGTAAGTATTGCTCGTAAAAAGGAACAACAATGACAAGTGATCTATTCAATGATTTTCTAGAGTTTGATTTTATCGCAGGTTCAGATATGGTCAAATGTCCTCATTGTGGAGCGGATGTGCCTTGCAGTTTATTTTTTGACGACAAAGTTAAATGCCCCGAATGTGGCAAGGTTTTCGAGAAGGAGTAAAATGGCAAAAATGAGATCATACCGCACTAGGTGCAAGAATGATGGAGAGAACAAGGTCTTTGATTTTTTCAAAGACAATCTTTCGGATGGATATATCGTCTGGTCAAACATTAATCTAATAACCAAGACAGAAGATGGCATAAAAGAGCCAGAAGTGGACTTCATTTTATACCACCCCAAGCTTGGGTTAATACTGTTTGAGGTAAAAGACTGGAGGGCGGATCAGATAACAAGGATTTCGCGCGACAGTGTTTATGTAG
Source organism: uncultured Planctomycetia bacterium (assembly GCA_964457005.1). Lineage (GTDB taxonomy): Bacteria > Omnitrophota > Gorgyraeia > Tantalellales > Tantalellaceae > CAYWDJ01. Next base: position 1,517 of record CAYWDJ010000223.1, on the reverse strand, counting down.
GCTCTCGCAAAAAAAGGAACCCCAACCCCTACGATTATACCAAACAAAAGTCCTATACCCTAAAGACCAGAATGGAAGGGTATAAAGAGTTTATAACAAAGAACGGGTGCTTAAAAACACCCATAAATGTAGCTGTCATTTTCCCGTATATTTCCCGAAAAGAATGGGATAACGCCTTAACCTTACTTGATGTTGTTGATTCGTACAGCTGTGGGTTGCCTCCGGAGAAGATCCTATTTTCAGAAAACTTTTCTGAAAAAGAAACAGATTATCTGGGGATGATGAAAAATCTCAGGGCAGACAATCTGTCTTTTCCATCTAGTCTGGAGGAAAAAGATCTGGATTTACTAGACGAGCTTTTAGGGAAACCGGAAGGGAAAAAGTCTCTCTATGAGGATTCCTCAGGGAAAAACAAAATTCTTGCAGACAAAAAACTTATAGTCCTTGATGAGAAGCAAAAGGAGAAGGCGGATAAATTCCTTAAAATGGTTAACACCTCACCCGGACATTTGATAATAAAAGGAGTGGCTGGGGGAGGGAAGACAGTGATTCTTCTGCATCTCTTCTCTTTGGTGGCAAGGAATCCCAATGTTCGTATTGCTTATATAGGCAGACAGCGAGAGCTCGTCGATGAATTTCGAGAGAATTTAAGGGATCTTGGGATTGATCCGGACAGTTCATATTATGCCGTAGAAACATTTCATACATTTTTCTTAAGGTATTTTCCTATAGAGAACTACGATAATATGGTAAAAAGCAAGAACGGATACCCTAATGATGACGAGATAAAAGAATTTCTAAAAAACCACTGGGAAGATCTGGAGGGAGAATACGATTTCATGTTTATCGATGAAGGACACAATCTTCCCGATGAGTGGATTAAAATGCTGGTACTAAAGACCCAAGGACAGAAGAACGGAAACCTTGTTTATGTCGAAGATTTTGAACAGAATATTTATAAAATAAAAAGGAACACTGATGCGGCTTTTCTGGGGAAGAGAAAAGAGGACCTAAAGCGAAATTATAGGAATACCGTTCAAGTTCAGAAGTTCGCTGTAAATTTAACAGATAAAGATAGAAAGGTGGAGCTTTTGCATGAAAAGAAGTATATGAGACAAGGGCCTGTTCCTGCTTCGATTTATAGCGATAGCAAGTCAAAAAATGCTTATGAACTCGCAACTAAAGTGGAAACTTGGATAAAAGAAGATAATGTCCCTCCTGAAGAAATAGCCATAATATATCCGTCCTCCGAAGGTGGAAAAGATTCTATGGTTAGTGCCATCATTAAGGCTTTTGAGTTAAAAAATATGAAACTTCTTAGTCATTATAGAAAAGCGGATAGGATTAATAAAAAATTTTCCACACACAATAACGTTATTCTTCCAAGCAGGCAAAGCGGTGCAAGGATAAGCTCTCCTGCTTTATCTGCAAATTTCATAACAGCTTTTTCGTCCCAAGGAATGTCATACAGATGTGTAGCGGTTGTTATGGAAAACTTTGACATGAAAGACCGATGG
>CAYWDJ010000222.1:0-2100 GCA_964457005.1 uncultured Planctomycetia bacterium | reverse complement strand
AGCAAAGATATTTTAAAGTTTCTGAGGGGCGTTATGAACGAGCAAGCTTGGTTTTTTAGGTCCTAGACCTAAAAATTGTGAGGTGAATGTCGAGTAGGGGCTGCCGCTGGAGCAGACCCTACGTCACCGAAGGAACTGTTAAAATATCTTTTTCAGAATATTGCCGTAATGGGCCGGGATCCTTCTTTTAGCCTTGATGGATTTCACGGTTTGAGCACGGGGTACCATCCCATTCTTAAACGTGTAATATAAACGAGTGCAGGTCTAAACCTCTTCTATCATAACGTCTTCAACATGCAGAGTCTGATCCTCTATGATCTCGACTTTACACCTGTATTTACGCTGTATTTCGCTCAGCATCCTGGCCTGATCGGATACAAGCGCCGCATTGACCGAAGGATTGGAAAAAACCTTTATATGTTTGCGCCTCTTGGTCATGCTGGACAGTGTCATATCGATCCTTCTGACAGCCTCAATAGCTATTGTCTCAATGCTTTTAACAACGCCTTTTCCTCCACAGAAAGGACATTCGACAAAAGAGGCATTTTCAAGGCTTTTCCTCATTCTCTGGCGTGTCATCTCAACAACCCCAAACTGACTTATCCCGCGTACACTTACCCTGGCCTTATCTCCCTCGAGCCTGCTGGTCAAAGTATTAAAGACCCTGTCCCTGTGCTCCTTACGGTCCATGTCTATAAAGTCAATTATAACTATACCGCCTACGTCCCTCAAGATGAGCTGCCGTGGTATTTCCTCTGCCGACTCAAGATTAGTCTTGAACACGGTATCTTCCAACCCCTTCTTGCCCGTAAAACTCCCCGTATTGACGTCTATAGCAACGAGTCCTTCTGTCTGCTCAATCACCAGGTTCCCCCCGTTTGGCAGATCCACTTTCCTCTCAAAGATCTGATCGATCTTCCTGTCCAGACCATGTTTCTGAAACAAAGGAGTCTTCCCGGAATACAGTTTCACCTTTGACTTAAGCTGCGGCATAAAAGCCTTGAGGAACTTAAGTATTCGATTATACTCCTCTTTTGAATCTACTATAAGAGTTTCAACATCAGTAGTAAAAGTATCTCTTATAACACGCAGCACAACACCGTACTCTTCATAAACAGATACCGGGGCTGCCTGCTTTTCGGATCTTGCTTTAATTCTGTCCCACAGATTTATCAGATAATTGAGTTCGCTTCTGAGTTCTTCTTCCGAACGGTTCTCTGCGGCCGTTCTAACGATACATCCGACTTTACCAAGTATTCCCATCTGACCCACAATATCTTTTATCCTCTTGCGTTCTTCCCTCTTGACTATGCGCCTGGAAATTCCAAGATTGGTGTCATACGGAGTTAATACCATATACCTTCCGGGAATGCTGACAAAAGTTGTAAGCCTTGGGCCTTTAGTGCTTATAGCCTCTTTAACGACCTGTACCATTATTTCCTCACCCGGCTTAAGTATATCGTTTATTTTTGGAGGCGCACCTTTCCTGTTCGTTCCTTTGAACGCGTTCTCATCTTCTCCAGGGAGAAGTGCCCTAAGAACGGAATCTTTATCTACAACATCGCTCACATGAAGAAAACCGTTTTTATCATGTCCTATATCAACAAAGGAGGCTTCTATTCCCGGTATTATCGAACTTACCTTGCCCTTGTAAATACTTCCCGCATAATGTTCGAGACTTTTTCTTTCCATAAAAAAGTCAACAAGCTCCCCGCCGTCAAGCGACGCGATCCTTTTCTCTATGGGGCCTACATTGATCAATATCTCTTTACCCTTTTTGTTCTGCTGTTCTTTCTTTATTCTCGAAGGACCCCTGTTTGGTCTTTTACTCGGACCTGTGTTTGGTCTTTTGCTGGGACCTGTGTTAGCCCCTTTATTTGGGCCTGTGTTTGGACCTTTATTCGGAGCTCTATTTGGTCTTTTACTCGGAGCTCTATTCGGTCTTCTGCTGGGACCTGTGTTCGGCCTTTTGGTTGGAACTGTGTTTGGCTCTTTGTTCGGAACTGTGTTTGGCCCCTTGTCCGGAACTTTGTTCGGCTCTTTGTCCGGCACTGCGTTCGGACCATTCATTGTTTCTTCATTTGGATTCCTATTATCCAT
>CAYWDJ010000221.1:0-2103 GCA_964457005.1 uncultured Planctomycetia bacterium | reverse complement strand
CTATGGACCTGTCTCCCCATGCGGGAAGAACCTTTCGGCCGAACTTAAGATAATTAAAAAATCCGTGACATGTAGCTACATACGGAACCCCTGTGGACTTCTTAAGAAAATGTCCCAGGATCTGCGCGACCCGGGTCTGCGCATGGACAAGATCAATCTTATTATCCGCTACTATCTTTTTGAGAACGGGTAATGCCCTCCACACCTTGAGCCCAAACTCCGACTTGGTCTTGATGTTAAGATCTACAAGCCTTATGCCCTCTGAAATAAATCTGTCTTCAAGATTACCTCCACCCGAGGCAACGACAACGTCTATTCCGGACTTTTTAAGATACTTCGCCAAATTCAAGGTATATATGCCTATCCCGCCCAGATTTAAATGTGTGGTTAAAAGCAATATTTTCATTCCGCATCCGTCCTCATCACATCAACGATCGCATCAAAAACCTCATCCATTTTTACATTACCCAAACACCAATTCTTTTTGTTGCAGCTCGGGTTATAACATGGTGAACATCTCATTTTTTTATAGATCACCATACCCTTGTCAGTATCCGGAGCGTGCATTTTCGGATCGGTGGGCCCAAAAATAGCGACAAAAGGAGTCCCTACACTGGCGGCAATATGCATTGGCGCGGAGTCCCCGCTAACCAACCCGTCACACTTCGAGATAAGGCTTACCAGTTGGGGTATGCTGGTCTTTCCTACGGCATCTATCGGTTTAGCTGCCGTTTTTTTGATAAATTCATCGGCAAGATCCCGGTCTTCTTTCACGCCTATCAACACAACCCTTATACTTTTGTCCCGAGCGAGCCTATCCGCAAGGTCCAGATAATGATGCAAACTCCAGTTCTTTGACTGCCACTTGCTGCTGGCTGACAAGCTGAAAGCTACCAGAACCTGCCCAGGTTTAAGCCAACTGCTGTTAAGAAACTCATCCACCCACTCATTGGCATCCAGATTCGGCCATAGCTCCAGATGTTTTTCGACACCGGTAACTCCCATAATACCCAAAATACATGATTGATGCTTAACCGGATCCATCGCTTTTTTAGGCAAATTGATACGCCGGTTCAGAAGACAACTAAGCTTATGATTATGAAAACCAAACCTTTCCGGGATAGCACTCAAATACGCCAGGAGATGGCTTTTCCTGTTGTTTTGAAAATCAACTGACATATCGAAATCTTCCGCCCTGAGCCTTCGAGCTAAACGAATAAACCCTATTCCCTTGTCTCTTCCCTGAAAATCACAGGTTATAACCTCGTCCACATACGGACAGGTCGACAATACTTCCCTGAAACGAATGTCCACCAGAACTTTTATCCTGGCGTTTTTATACCTCTTGCGAATTGCCCTGATAGAAGGAACACAAAGAATAATATCTCCAAACGAGCTGATCTTGAATACAAGTATTTTTTTCATCTTAAGAACTTTGCGATACACGTCAAGTGTCATATCCATTGTTTTAGGAAGAGAATATTTGTCTTCTACGTTCTTTCTGGCGTTCTCCGCTACTCTCTGGGCAAGTTCAGGATCTTCGGCGTACCTGAGTATCTTATCTGCCATATCGATCGGATCTTTCGGCTCGCAAAACAATCCTGATTCTCCATCCTTAATGTTTTCAACGACACCGCCTATCCGGGTGGCAACTACAGGAACTCCCCTTGATTGCGCCTCTATTATGGATCTGCCGAACGCCTCCTGTTCACGATTAGCGGAGACCAGGACATCAAGTGTCCCCAAAACATCCGCGACATCCTTATCGCTCCCCACGAATTTTACAACATTGGAAAGTGTAAGCCTTTTTATGGTGAGATCTAATTTCTTAATATAATCTTCTTTTGCCGAAGCTTTGTCCCCCATAAGAATAACTTCAACATTGTGTTTCTTCCTGGTTACATAGGAAACGGCTTTGAGAAAATCCAGATGCCCTTTCAACGGAGTGAACCGCGATATCATGCCCACACGAAATATTTTTCTTTCCTTATCCTTGGGCGGGACGAACGCGAACTTGTCCAGATCGACACCACGAGGAACGATCATCATCTTTTCAAGCTGCACGCCGAAGTTCTCTTTCATGTACCTGGCCATCATCTCATT
>CAYWDJ010000220.1:0-2103 GCA_964457005.1 uncultured Planctomycetia bacterium | reverse complement strand
TTTTTTAAGGTCGACCTTGCCGTTCTTGTTTTTAACCTGAACGATATCAACACCCAGACCCTCAAGTTTTTTGATCTTTGCATTGGGAGCAAGGTCCGTAGTAGCGATGATCAGAGGTGCTTTGTTTATGGTTTTTACAAGTGTCGAATTCAGGGGGATCTTAAGCGTGGAATCGACGACAATACGCGATGTTTTATATCCTTTTTTCTTTTCATCAAGAAGGAACGGATCATCGTTAAGGACAGTATTTATCCCCACCATAATACCACTAAAACTTTCTCTCATTTTTTTGACAAACTTCCGTGACCTTTCAGACGATATCCATTTTGAAGAACCGTCCCTGGCAGCTATCTTCCCATCGACTGACTGCGCGAGTTTCACCGTTATGTATGGCGTTTTTCTTGTAATAAACTTAACATATTTACGCCCCAGTTCTTCCGCTTCGCCTGTACGGATCCCTGTCACAACTTTTATACCGGCACATCTCAGCTTCGCAACACCTCTTCCGCTATTAAGCGGATTAGGGTCTTTCATTCCCACATAAACCGTCTTGATCCCGCTATTAATGATCGCATCTGTGCAAGGAGGAGTTTTTCCATGATGATCACACGGCTCAAGAGTAACGAACATTGTAGCGCCTTTGCACTTATTGCGGGCATTCTTTATAGCTCTAATTTCAGCATGGTCACCGCCGGCTCTAAGATGACACCCCTGACCGACAACCTTGCCGCCCTTAAGAACAACAGCACCAACCATAGGATTAGGATATGTCCTCTCTTTCGCTTTTGCGGCAAGCTCCAAGGCAATGCCCATATATCGGTGACTACTCTTCTTGTCCATTATTTTTTCTCGTTGCGGATACCTTCGGCACAAGCCCTTAATTTCTCCACTACATCCATTTCTACCGTAATAACTCCAAGAAGGATCTTTCCCCTGAATTCTCTACCGTGACAATCCGACCCTCCGGTTACAACCAGGTCATTATCTTCGGCAACTTTGAGGTATTTTTTAACCTCATGGTCTTTATGTTCAGAGTGATATACTTCAATCCCTTTCAGGCCAGCCTCAACATAACTGTCCAGCTGTTCATCACGCCCGTACGCACCCGGATGCGCCAGAACAGGCACGCCGCCGGCGTTTTGTATAAGATCTATCGCAACTTTATAATCAAGTCTTTCGTGGTTTACCTGACAGCATTTTCCATCACCAATGTAATAATCAAAAGCCTCTTTAAACGTCCTGACATAGCCTTTTTCAACCATAGCCCTTGCCAGGTGGAGCCTGCCGATAGTACTCTTTTCATTGTTGGCCAAAAGCTCTTCGAGATCTATCTCAAACCCTTTCCCGCGAAGCGCGTCTATCATCTTACCCATACGTATTATCCTGCCTGCACGTATTCTGTCCAACGCTGAAGAGAAAACAATATCCTTTCTATCTACGAAGTATCCAAGGATATGCATTTCATCGTCTCCAATAGCCGCTGACATCTCAACCCCGGGAATTATCTCGATGTCTTTCCCGGACGCCGCACGGATCGCCTCGTCTATACCGTCAATACAATCGTGATCAGTTATCGCTATGGCCTTAAGCCCCAGTTCAACAGCCTTTTCCACAATAACAGCCGGATGCAACAACCCATCGGAATAAATAGTATGCACGTGAAGATCAGCTCTACCCCTGATACTCTCCATGTCTTTTTTCTTAAATTTCACTGTTATCCTTTTTCGACTTCCGTCTTGTTTATCTTATCCAGAACACCGTTAACAAACTTACCGGAGTCTTTGTCTCCAAATCTTTTTGCCAGGTCTATTGCCTCATTAATAGCAACTTTAGGAGGAACATCATCTGAAAACAAAAGCTCAAATGTTGCCAAACGCATTACGTTCCTGTCTATCGTTGCCATTCTGTCTATCTTCCAGTTGCTGGCATACTTGGTAATGGCAGCATCTATTTCCGTGCGATGTTTTTCCACCCCCATCACGAGATCCTCTGAAAAAGCCTTTACATTACCCTCTATCTGTTCAACATTGCTCCAGTAGTTATCAAAGCAGTCTTCCATACTATCCCCTTTAATGTCCCAGGCATAAAGGATCTTGACGGCAG
>CAYWDJ010000219.1:0-2109 GCA_964457005.1 uncultured Planctomycetia bacterium | reverse complement strand
CATAGACGTGTATAACACGCTTAAGGAATGGGAACTCCCTCACGAGCTTGTTTTGACCGGAAGGTGGGGAGACAAGTCACGAGAGCTAAAAGATATTATAGATGCTAATCCCGGGATCAAGTATCTGGGAGAGGTCGATTCCAGGGATCTTGTAGCGCTATATAATTATGCGGACATACTTGTACATGTTTCATTGTATGAAGGTTTTGGCCTGACTGTTCTGGAAGCAATGAAATGCGGCACCCCCGTAGTTGTTTCGGATACTTCGTCGCTTCCCGAGATAGTCGGAGATGCCGGCCTCAAAGTTCCCCCGCTTAATATTGTACAGATAGCAAACACTGTGTACAATGTTCTTGTAAATAAAAAGATACGGGAACAGATGACAAGAGCGGGATTTGAGCAGGTTAAGAAGTTTTCCTGGGAGAAAACCGCGAGGGACACCTTGGGGGTATACGAGCAAGTAGCGAAGTAAGCTGTAAGCTATAAGCTGTAAGTAGTAATGTTGAGGGCGGAACGCAATTAAAACTTATAGTAGTTCGTAGAACTTGCAACTAGAGCTTACAGCTTAAAGCTTATAGCTCAAAAAACAAGGAGTTTTATGTCGAAAACACCAAGAGTAGCATTGGTGCATGATTGGCTGACCGGTATGAGGGGCGGTGAAAAATGCCTGGAGGTATTTTGTGAACTTTTCCCAGACGCTACAATATTTACCCTTATCCACAAAAAAGGCAGCGTTTCTCGTGCCATAGAGAATATGGATATCAAGACGTCTTTTTTGCAGCATATGCCCGGCATCTTTGATAATTATCGGAATTATCTGCCGTTATTTCCATCTGCCATAAGTACTTTTGATGTAAAGGGATATGATATTATTTTAAGTTCGAGCCATTGCGTAGCTAAAGGCGTCAAGCGGAAGCAGGGCTCTACGCATATTTGCTATTGTTTTACTCCTGTCAGATATGCCTGGAAGTTTTTCGACCAGTACTTTTCCCATGAGAAATTTATGAAAAAATGGATCATATGGAGCGTGCTAAGCTATTTGAAGCGCTGGGATTTGGCCGCCAACAAAAGAGTTGATAATTTTGTAGGCATATCAGATAATGTAAAGGACCGTATTAATAATTATTATAATAGGGAGGCCGATGTTATCTATCCTCCCGTGGATGTGGATACGTTTAACATCAGCAGGAGTGATAAGGGGTATTATCTTATTATCTCGGCACTTGTGCCGTATAAGAAGGTAGACCTGGCAGTTAAGGCGTTTAATCATTCGGGAAGAAAGCTGGTAATAATTGGTACCGGTCCCGAGAAGAAAAAGCTGGAGAAAGTCTCCAAAGATAATATTACATTTCTGGGATGGGGGTCCGACGATGATATCAAGGAACATTTTGATGGATGTAAGGCGCTCATTTTCCCGGGAGAAGAAGATTTTGGTATAGTTCCGCTGGAGGCCCAGGCTTCCGGTAAGCCTGTTATGGCATATGGGGCGGGGGGGATTCTTGAGACGGTTGTTCCTCTTCGTGATTCCGATTCAGGGGATCTTAACGATTCACCGACAGGGGTCTATTTTTATGAACAAACCCCGGAGGCCCTTAACGAAGCCATAGATGAATTTGAGGCTAACAGACAGCGTTTCGATCCTGACGAGATAGGGAAAAATGCTCACAGGTTCAATCGACCCAGGTTTAAAGAAGAAATTAGACAATATGTTGAATCTAAATGGAAGAAACAGTAAAACATGAGAGCAAAGAGTAGTTTTGTCATAAGTTCGGTTTTGTTGATAGGTGACGTCATAGCGCTTAATCTTGCTATACTGTGTGCCTATTGGATAAGATTTTCATCCGGGGTTTTCCCGATTTCCAAGGGTATTCCCCATGTCAGCACTTATTTTCAGGTACTGCCGATACTGACCATAGTCCTTATATTTCTTATGAGGGGAAGCAAGTTGTATTCAGTGAGCGCAAGGCTGTCTATAATGGACGAGTTTTTCGGTATAATAAGAGCAGCCACTCTCGGGATACTCATATTCATGGCGGGGACGTTCTTATATCGTGAGTATTCATTTTCCAGAGGAATGCTTATACTAGCGTGGTTGGTTCTTATAGCTTT
>CAYWDJ010000218.1:0-2140 GCA_964457005.1 uncultured Planctomycetia bacterium | reverse complement strand
TTTTATGGCAATCAGGGCGGGCAGTCAAATGTTGTTATGCAAGAGCGTGATGTTAGGGGGCAGACAGCCATAGGTGGGGGGCTTGATCCTGTTCAGGGAGGTCAGGCTCGTGCCGTTCAGCCCAGCGGACTAGAGGATGCTCGCTGGTTTGCTCCCGGCAGCAGCTATCAGGGGTTCTATGTAGCTCCGGAACCCGACAAGGCAGATAAAAAGCAGTAAGATTCGGAATTCTTAATGATACAGGAAGGACAAAAAGCCTCGTGGTAATTCCCGGGGCTTTTTGTTTATACCCCACTAGTAACTCCCAAAAGATATGATATACTTACTTGTAGAGAATAATATTAGTTTTAATTTTATGCAGAAAGATCGGGGATACATATGAAGTTAAAGATAGGTTTTGTGGGGACGAGGTTTGCAGGGCTTGACGGAGTATCGCTTGAGACAAAAAAGTGGGATACCGTCCTCCAGCGTATGGGGCATAAGACTTACTGGTTCGCCGGTGAATTGGACACCGATCCCAAGCACAGTTTTATTGCTGAAGAAGCTCATTTTCATTATCCGGAAAATGACGTGATCCAGAAACAGATATTCGGTTGTCACACCAGAAAAAGAGAAATAACGAACAAGATACAAGAGCAGAAAGAAATACTAAAGGGCAGGCTGTATGAGTTCTTAAGTACGTATTCCATTGATATGATCATAGCTGAGAACTGTCTGGCTATCCCCATGCAGATACCCCTTGCGCTTGCCATTACCGAGGTTATAGCAGAAACTGGGATACCCGCGGTAGGGCATCACCATGATTTTTCGTGGGAAAGAGACAGATATATTGTAAATGCCGTAGGTGATTATCTTGATATGGCTTTTCCTCCGGACCTGCCGTCGATGCGGCATGTTGTTATTAATTCCCTTGCGCAGAAAGAGCTTGCGATGCGTAAGGGAGTATCCTCATTGTTGATACCCAATGTTATTGATTATTCAGTCGACCCTATGGATAGGGTCGACCCTGAAAAATATACCAGTTTCAGAGATGATTTTGGTTTTACTTTAGATGACATTCTTTTTCTGCAGCCTACGCGTATTGTCGCCCGCAAAGGGATTGAGCATGCGATAGAACTTGTTGAACGTTTGAAAAACCCTAAAATAAAACTTCTTATTACACACTCTTCGGGGGATGAGGGGCTGGATTATTACAGGTGGGTTATTGATGACGCCAAGCGGAATAATGTTGAGGTGCATTTTCTGGAGAATAAACTCCATGAGGGAAGAGACCGGAATGATGGAGATACAAAGGGATACACTATGTGGGACATATATCCTCATGCTGATTTTATTACATATCCATCGCTTTTTGAGGGATTTGGGAACGCTTTTCTTGAGGCCGTATACTATCGCAAGCCTATGCTTGTGAATAGATATTCAATTTTTATTGCCGACATCGAACCTAAGGGGTTTGATGTCGTATCTATGGAAGGATATCTTTCGAGTAAAACAGTAGAAAGTGTGAGGAACATAATAGATAACAGGGAAGTGCAGCAGAGGATAGTTGAGAAAAATTTCCAGCTGGCCAGAAAACATTTTTCATACGACCTACTTCAGAGGCGGTTGAAGAGTATATTTATATCGTTCTACGGAACGTTTAGTATGTAACTAGAAAGGTTTTGATGAATAAGATACTCAAGGAACTTGAACACCATATCCCGTTTACGGCTTTCGGGGCGCTTACCGGGATAGCTCTAATGATATTTTTTCGTAACATCTCTCACGATACCGCACACACTTTATTCTATATTTTTCATCCATTACATGTGCTAATGAGCGCTATTGTGACGGCCTCCATGTTCAAAATACACGCATGCGACCTTAGACTGGGGGAGTGTACTTTTCTTAAGGTACTTGCGGTAGGGTATGTGGGGTCTATTGGTATAGCGACTCTAAGCGATTGCCTGATTCCATATTACGGAGAGCAACTTTTACACCTGTCGAACGTGAAGGCCCATATAGGTTTCATTGAAGAGTGGTGGCTTATTAATCCGGCGGCTATTCTTGGAGTAGTTATAGGGTATAACTGGCCTAGAACAAAACTGCCGCATGCGGGGCATGTTCTTTTAAGCACCTGGGCCTCCTTGTTCCATATGCT
>CAYWDJ010000217.1:0-2148 GCA_964457005.1 uncultured Planctomycetia bacterium | reverse complement strand
CAGCTTATGAAAGAAAAGAAGGATGCCGAAGGAGCCAAAGAAGCAGTAAAAAAGCTTACCGCTAAAATAAGTTCCCTGGATGAAGGACTGAAGATAATAGAGACAGAATATTATGAGCTTATAGATAGCATCCCGAACATGGTTCATGAAAGCGTTCCGGTGGGCAAAGACGAGAACGACAATACCCTTGTGAAAGAAGAAGGCTCTATTCCTGCATACTCATTTAAGCCTAAGGATCACCTGCAGCTTGGCGAGATAAACAGCCTTTTTGATTTTGAAAGAGGGGCAAAAATAACAGGATCAGGATTTCCGGTATTTACCGGAGCCGGGGCAAAGCTTGAAAGGGCCCTTATAAATTTCATGCTGGATCTTCACGTAAAGGAACATGGGTACCGGGAAGTGTTTCCTCCGGTACTTGTTAACAGGAAGAGCATGAGGGGTACCGGGCAAATACCTAAAATGGAAGACGACATGTACAGGGTTGATGAAGAAGACCTATTTCTTATCCCGACAGCGGAAGTCCCCGTAACCAATCTTATGGCAGACGAGATCCTTCCGGAAGAAGAATTGCCCTTATACCTGACAGCATATACATCCTGTTTCAGGAGGGAGGCCGGGTCTTACGGGAAAGATACCAAAGGCCTGATACGCGTTCATCAGTTCGACAAGGTCGAGATGGTAAAATTTACCACCCCTGAAAGTTCTATGAATGAACTGGAGAAGCTTTTGGGTGATGCTGAGGATGTTCTGAAAAGGTTAGGGCTTCCTTACAGGGTGCTTACATTGTGTTCAGGCGATATAAGTTTTGCCGCGCATAAGTGTTATGATATAGAGCTCTGGGCTCCGGGGTCTGACAGATGGCTGGAAGTATCTAGCTGTTCAATTTTTACGGATTTTCAGGCCAGACGGGCAAATATAAAATATCAGCCGAAAGACAAAACTCTCAAACCGGCATATTTGTATACTTTGAACGGTTCAGGGGTAGCTCTTCCCAGGCTGGTTATTGCTCTTCTTGAGATCTATCAGAACGAGGACGGCACGGTAAACATACCGGAAGCGCTCAAGCCGTATTTTGGCGCGGATAAAATAGAACCGGGTATGTTCAACTATTAAATTTTCTAGAATATGTTTGTAAAAATATTAAAAACACTTCTCGGGATACTTCTAATACCTATCGCCATAGGTACGGCGAAGGCATTTTATTCAGAAGTAAGTGATATAAGCCTGTTGAGTGGACTGCTGCATGTGCTGGAAAGAGGGGTCCTCGCATATTTGATTATCCATATTTTTATTTTGCGTCCGGTATACATCTATGTTCTCGGGCATGAGTTTGTCCATGTAATTGCCACCTGGCTTTGCGGGGGACAGGTAATTTCGTTCAATGTCTCGCCGAGAGGCGGAAATGTAGTTACATCCAAAACAAATTTTTTCATAGAACTTAGCCCCTATTTTGTGCCAATATACACTATCCTTATAGGAATAATCTATTTTTTCCTCAGATCCATAGATAAAGAGATACCCCATATGTCGCTTGTCTTTATTTTTCTTGTTGGATTCACGCTCGCGTTCCATTTTGTTATGACCAGCGAGGTTTTAAGGATGGAGCAGCCTGATATCATGAAGTCCGGTATTGTGTTCTCTTTTGTGGTTATATTCGTGGCAAATCTCTTTGTTGTCACCCTGGCGTTTAGCCCCATTTTCAGTGATATATCTTTCTTAAGTTTTGTCAAGCAGGCCTGGAATGGGTCCATAGAGGCCTATCAGTACTGTTTTGATAAGGTTATAGTGTTTGTCAGCGCCCATAATTTTGCGTAATACACGCCTCTTAGGAAACTTATTTCAAATGCGCCAAATCATTTGACAATGATATTCATTGCATATATAATCGTTACTTCGTAGCAAGATCTTTATAATTTTGGAGGAGTGGCAGAGTTGGTCGATCGCGGCGGTCTTGACACCGAGGGCAAAGCCCGAGGAGCCCTGAGCATTTGCCGTAGGCAAAGCGGAAGGAAAACCGCTCCGATGAAGGAGAAGGTCAATGGTTTTTGAGACCTCTCAAGTAGTTCTTTTATTGTAGTATATGTTGTTTTTGCGGAGGAGTGGCAGAGTTGGTCGATCGCGGCGGTCTTGACACCGAGGGCAAAGCCC
>CAYWDJ010000216.1:0-2175 GCA_964457005.1 uncultured Planctomycetia bacterium | reverse complement strand
AAAAAAAGTTCAAGGTTTTCAGTCATACTTTTCACATTTAATTAGATGTTCCACGAAAAGGTTTTCTTTGGAACATCGTGTTATGTATTTAAGTTTGAAGTCTTGACCATTCCTGGCAGGACTTTTAAATATTGAATTCAAATTTTTATGTTTTTTGTTCAATGTTCAACGGTTAAAGTTCAAAGTTCCAGTTCGACTGCCTATTATTTTTAATGACTTCTTTGTAAAATAAGCTGCTTAACTTTAAATTGTCTATATATACAAGAGGACAGAGGAAGGTAAATATAATAATATTATAAAACAGAAAACATATAAATTATGAAAAAACAAAAACAATTACTGATTGCAAGCAATAACCAGCACAAAATTAAGGAACTTAAATCTATACTTTCGCTATTAAACATAAATGTGATTTCTCCTAATGAAATAGGTGGAATTCCAGAAGTGGAAGAAACCGGCAGCACATTCGAAGAAAACGCTTCCCTGAAAGCAGTTGAAATAGCAAAGTTAAAAAATATTTACGTTTTTGCGGATGACTCAGGACTTGAAGTAGAAGCTTTAAACTGGCGTCCAGGCATTTATTCTGCCCGTTACGCAGGTCCGAAAGCAAATGATTTAGATAGAATTAATAAGTTACTTGGTGAATTGGGTGATAAACAAACCAGAAAAGCACGTTTTGTTTGTGTCATTGCTATATCTGATCCAAAAGGTAATGTGAAAACCTTCCGTGGAGAAGCTTATGGCCAAATCTTATTCTCTCCAGTGGGAACTTCCGGCTTCGGATATGACCCGGTTTTTCAACCGGACGGATATGATAAAACATTTGCCGAACTTCAATCGGAAATTAAAAACAGCATTAGCCATAGAGCAAACGCAATGAAAAAGGCCCTTCCGGAGCTTAGAAAAATAGTTCAAGTTTAGTATAACTTAATAAACAAACTATATTACTATAATATTTTTTATAAAATTTTATGCAGAATATAAAGCTAAAAAGGAGCAGCTATGAAACTAAATTTACCTGAACTTGACTGGGCAAAAATAAATTCGTTAATTGATATGTCTCTGGACGAAGACATAAAAACCGGTGATGCTACTAGTATTTCAGTTATTCCTGAAAATGTTAACACCGAAGCACGGTTTGTTACAAGAGAAAAATGTGTATGCGCCGCACTTGAAGTTGCTAAAACTGTGTTTATGAAAATTGATAGTACAGTGTCATGGACATCACTTGTAAAGGACGGAGACATTTTAGAACCAGGAGCAGTTTTAGCTTCTGTTAGAGGAAACGCACGCTCATTGCTCACCGCTGAAAGAACCGCGCTTAATTTTCTACAGCGTTTATGTGGTGTCGCAACAACTACACTTAGATATGTTGAAGCTGTCGGTAGCTCCGATACAAAAATTCTTGATACCCGCAAAACAACACCAGGCTGGAGAAGTTTGGAAAAATACGCTGTCGCAGCAGGTGGCGGCACCAATCATAGAGTCGGACTTTACGACAGAATAATGGTGAAAGATAATCATCGCGAACTGGCAGGACTTGAAGGCGAAGGTGGTATCGCTCGCTCCGTAAAACGTGCTAGAGAAACATTTCCCGCTCTGGAAGTCGAAATCGAAGCCGACAATTTGAATGAAGTAAAAGAAGCCGCTGAAGCTGGAGCCGATTATATACTGCTTGATAATATGACAAATGAGCAAATGAAAGAAGCGATAAAAATCAATAAAGGCCGTTCAAAACTTGAAGCCAGTGGTGGAATAACAATAGAAAGAATTCCATCAATAGCTAAAATCGGTGTTGATTTTATTTCTGTCGGCGCGCTTACTCACTCTGTTAAAGCTATTGACATCTCTTTAGAAATGTAACAAACGAGAAAAACATTTAGAAAGAACTTTAGTCCAGCTCTTACGATTCTGATAAAATACCTGATGATTTGCGGGAAGTTCGTCATGTAAATGGCCTGCAATAGAACGCTTTCAAGAGAAAAATATGAAAATTAAAAATCAGCAAAATATTATCATTTACAATACTGTAGATGGTAAAGCTTCTGTTTCATTATACGCTAAAGACGGCATGGTGTGGATGAATCAAAATCAAATCGCGGAACTTTTTGCCACCTCTAAGCAGAACATAGGGCAACATATAGCTAATATATTGGATGATAAAGAGTTGAAATT
>CAYWDJ010000215.1:0-2184 GCA_964457005.1 uncultured Planctomycetia bacterium | reverse complement strand
TCACCATATATCGATACACGTTCTCAGCGACAATTATCCCATCATCAACAAGCATACCCAGAACAACCACCAATCCAAACATACTTATAAGGTTGATAGTTATGCCCATGGCATTCATAGCGATAAAAGCCGCAAAAAATGATATGGGAATACCGAGAACCGTAAGGAACGCTATCCTTTTCTGCAGAAAGATCATCATTACCCCGATAACTATCAGGAAGCCGATCCACGCATTATTGGTCAATACATTCAATCTTCTCCTCGCAAAAAAGGAATAGTCATTTACATATGAAACTTCTAAGTCTTCAGGTACCCGTTCAAGAAATCTATTTGATACAACTTTTAAATTATCAACTATCTCGAGAGCGTCACCTGATTCTTTTTTCATCACTATCAGGTTTATCGACCGCGTGCCAAGTGTTTTGGTAATAACATCTTCATCCTTATACCCATCTCTCACCGTTGCGACATCACTGATCTTAAGCCAATTTCCGGAATCATTCGCACGGATTATTACATCCTCAACCTCCTCTGCGGTTTCGAATTCCCCGGTCGTCCTTATGCTATACTCAGTTGTGGGGGTATCCAGCTTCCCGGCCGGCAAACTAATATTCCGAGAAGCAAGCGCGTCTGCTATTTCGTCTATTGAAACATAATATTCTTGCAGCTTTTTCGGGTTCACGAGTATCTGCATTTCTCTTTCCCGGTATCCGTCTTTATTGACTTTGGCCACACCTTTAATATCTTCAAATTCCTCTTCAAGAACATCAGCATATTCCCGGAGTTTTGTCTCAGACATATCTCCGGAAAGAGCCACTTCAACTATCGGATACTGTTTGGAGGTGACCTCAACGACTTCAGGGTCCTCAACATCCCGAGGAAGATCGCTTACCCTGTCTACAGCACTCTGAATATCTCTTACTACTTTCTGTTTATCTTTTTCATCCGGATCTATCTGGATCGTTATGGCTGAACTCCCCATCGCCGACGAAGAAGATATTTTCTTTATACCATCAACTTCCTTAAGCTCTTTCTCTATTGGAACTGTTATAAGCTTCTCCACATCCTCCGGAGTTGATCCCGCATAAAACGTAGTAACGCTTACCATATCAAAAGATACATTTGGAAAAACCTCTTTATTAAGACCTATAGCAACGATCACACCTATAATCACTATGATCACGGATATCAAGTTAACAAATAATGATTGATTAACACTAAATCTTGGTAAACTCATTTATTGCTCTCCATTTATATTAATTCTTCGTATTTGCCCAAAAGCGTGTTCATACTTCTTTCCAGGTTTACTTTGGACTTTTCCATCTCAAGCATATTCAGGTCGCGCCTTCTTTCCGCCTCCAGAAGATCGTTCTGATAATCTATAAGCCTCTTTGTCGTAGATCTTCCCTGAACGAACCTTTGGACCTCCCCTTCAAGTTTTTCACGCTCCAACTTTACCGCTTCTTTAACATTATCCACATTATCCATATAGGTAAGAACGTCATTATAAGAAATGACGACTTCAGTAATTATTTTTCTCTCCGTCTCCTTAACTATGGTTATTGCCTTTTCCTGACCATGCTGTGCCTTCTGATACTCACTTCTAGCCTGTCGGTTCTCAAGCGGCCAGGAAACCTCAATCCCGCCGTAAAAATATGTATTATCCGCGATCCATGATTTTCCGACCGCCTTGTCAAATTTTGTGTCGAGCCCGTTCATGGCCATAGTTCCCTTAATGTCTATCTCGGGCCATCTTTCATTGTCCTTCATTTTTAGATTGATACCTGATATCTCAACGTCCCTTTTATTGATCTGATAGTCCCTCCTATAACGGAAGGCCCTTGCATAACAATTATTCAGATCATATTTAAATTGCTTTGCTTCAAAATCATATACAGGATATATTTTGGGAGATTCCTGCGGGACATTCATTACAAGCTTAAGACGTTCTTCGGCAGCGCTGTAATCATTGCGTATTACCGCCAGCTCAACCTTTCTGTTGTATACATTTGCCTGTGACGCCAAAAGATCGACTTTTTCTATGATCCCCACGTCAAAATTTTTCTCATTTATTTCTAAAAGCTGGTAAGCATGTGCGAGGGCCTGTTCTCTATTCTTCATCCTGCTCTTGGCAAAAACCAGGTCCCAGTATGTTTTTTCAACCTTTGAAACAATATCTTCTAT
>CAYWDJ010000214.1:0-2201 GCA_964457005.1 uncultured Planctomycetia bacterium | reverse complement strand
GGAGTAATAAACATCAACACAAAGGAGCCGGAAGACGCGCAGGGCTTTTTCGGTAAATATATTTACGGGAATTATGGCGAGAACCAGTTTATAGGAAGATATGGAGATACCATAGACCTTGGAGATCTTGGCAAAATAGGGTTCAGGGTGGCGTACAGTTATCATGATGACAGGGGTTACGGAGATAAGTATGGAAGAGAATTTTCTGACGCCAGAGAAGTGCAAATGGTTACTTCAAGAGCAAAATATGAGATCAATGATAAGCTTAATGCCGAATTCATTTTTGGTATTAATTACGGACCTAGAGAGATATCGCCGATTACCTCTAATCCTTCAAGCGCTTTACAGTTCGCTGAGATGGATTTTGAGATAGCAAAGATTAATTATGAGTTCAGCGATGAGCATAAAGCGTATCTGCAGTTCTACCGGTGGGGGATTAACCGGGATGTTAAAAGGTTAAGCGGCGTTAATGTTAATCTTCCTAACGATGATTACCGGGAAAGGCAATATGACATTGAGTTTCAGGACAGTTTTTCTTTGTTTGACGGAAAAAGCCAGACAGTGGTAGGAGCTTCTTACCGGCATAATACGGTAGAGTCTCTGTTGGTAAAAAGAGAGCTTCCGGGTAATGTGAAACAGCAGGTACATGATGACCTGTGGTCGGCATTCCTCAATGAAAAACTTATACTCTTGGAAGATAAGCCTATGATAAAGAGCCTTACAGTAGTAGGCGGCATAAGGGCGGAGTGGTCGCATCTGACAAGGAGTACAGAATTCGCGCCAAGAGTATCCCTTCTGTATGCTCCGGTTGAGGACAATGTCTTTAGGTTTACATACGCGCGGGGGTACAGGCTTCCAAGCTTTCTTGAAGAGTTCAGCACCAATTTTGTCCCGGCGAATAGCGGAGCGATACTACAGGTTAATGGGAACCAGGATCTTAAGCCGGAGACCGTTGATTCTATAGAATTTGGTTATTCGGGCATATTCCTTGATGGTAAACTCGAGGCTAATGCTGATACCTATCTGGCTTATTATAACGGACTTGTTCAGACGTTCCAGTCGCAGTCTGGAATATTTGGCGTGAGGCCCGAGCTCATAGATTATAACAATAATTCAAAGGCCCAGAGCGTCGGGGTAGAGCTGGCCGGTGCGTATAAACCCTATAGTTGGCTCAATATATATGGCAATTATACGTACGAGCAAATAAAGGATACTCGTGGTAGCAATATGAGTACGTCAATATACAAGAGCGCTACGCCCGACAATAAGTTCAACATAGGGTTTGATCTGGTCTTTAAAGAGGACTCCATAAAAAATATGCCTTATCTGGATGGCTTGGAATTCAACCTGAACGCGAATTTCAGGGATAATTATATCTTTTTCAATGACAGCGATTCTCCTCGTTCGGAGTATGATATTAAAAAACACTGGAGACTCGACCTTAGAGTTGGTAAGTCTTTCTTTAAAGATAGCTTAGAGGTTGCGTTCATAGGGCAGAACCTTATTGGCAACGGAAATCGTGACGCTCAATTTGTGAAAGTTCCTAAGGAGTTGTATCTGACTGTCACTCTAAGGGGATGGCCGTGGGAGATGTGGGATGATGTGAAAAAAGAAGGAAACATAGGTGACTAAGAGTTTTAATCGAACAATTAAGGGATTGATAATTTTCTGGATGGCTTTACATTGCCTGATCCTTATGCCAGAGGATTGTCACGGAGAGGAAAAAACCGTTGCAGTTGTTTTTTCAAGGACCCTGGGGCCATATGAAGAGGCTTTTGACGGTTTTAAAAAAGAGTTTAAAACACAGAACATAGATGTTTCATATGAGGTGTTCGATCTTCAGAAAGACTCCGACGGCATTAAGGATTCAATATCAAACCTGAACCCTGATGTCATTTTTGCCATAGGAACCGCGGCGGCATTGTATTCCAAGGACAATATCAAGAAGACCCCCATAGTGTTTTCAATGGTACTTAATCCTGGTAAAAACGGTGTGGTTGATTCTTTGGCGTCTCCCGGTAAGAATATCACCGGGGTCTCTCTGGATATCAGCATAGACGAGCAATTTGACGCAATAAAGAGGATAAAACCGGATACAAAAAAGATAGGGATGTTATATGACGCTCAAAACAAGAAGTGGCTTAAGCTGAAGGCCGAGGCCGCGGCAAAAAGGAAAGGGATCGGGGTTTTAGCCATCCCGG
>CAYWDJ010000213.1:0-2223 GCA_964457005.1 uncultured Planctomycetia bacterium | reverse complement strand
ACCTCGGAACGTTTGCGCTCGGTTATGTCCTTCACGGAAACAACTCTCAGCTTATGTACCCCCGCCTCAAGGTCAGCCCCGGAGACTTCAGCATTAAAAATGCTGCCATCCTTTCTGACCCCACTGATCTCATAAGGCTTGTCATCACCCATTTGTATCTTAGTTTTTACCAATTCTCTGTAGTCGGGTGCCACAATACCCAGAATTTCACTGCCGATAAGCTCCTCCAGCGTGTACCCTGTCATCTTAGCCAATCGCTCATTAGCGTCTTGAACTTTCCCTCCCCTATGAAGCATTATTCCTTCAAGAGCGGAATTCGCCAACCTGTGAAATCTTTCCTCGCTTTGGGTCAAAAGCTGATAGGATCTTTCTGTCAGGTACACAAAAAACATAAATCCCAAGATCAACAATACGAGAAAAACGGCACTCGTGACGGCAAAAATTTCTTGCCTGAGAATAGGCCATGCCGAGCTAAGAAGAACAAGAGTCCACCCTTCCTCCGCAGTATCCCTACTTGTGACAATATATCTGTGCCCCTCCAGGCTGACAAAATCCCCGGTTGACACTTTTTTAGAAAAAATAAATTCAAACGGTTTAATCCCAAACTGTTTGTCTTTTATGAGTTCCTTCTGCCTATCGGAATCTATTGGATAAAGGCTTTTAAACAACAGGTCTTTTCTGCTTGATAGAAACAAAACTCCGTCGGGGCTTATAAAAAAGCTCTGTTTGAAATGCTTCATACCGTTTGCCAGAGAATCCAACTCCTTCTTAACAACTGCCACACCGACAATATCACCGTTTTCCGTTTTTACCGAATAACTTACATAATATCCCCTTTTGTGAGAGGTCACTCCAAGAGCAAAATAACGTCCTCTTTTCCCTTCGATCGCTTGTTCAAAATACGGCCTGAAACCATAATTTTCTCCGACAAAACTGGAAGGAGTATTTCTGTTGGACGATGCTATGGTAGTCCCCTTTGGATTCAACAGATAACACACAGAAGTCCCCATAGCTTCGTTATACCTGTCAAGCACGCTATTGGCGTTTGCAATCGTTTCCGAACTGCCATCCACCAAGGCCGTAATTACCCATGGGGAGCGAGCCATGGAAGTAACAGCTCTTTGGGCTATTTCCATTTCAACGTCGAGATATGACCCCAGCACCTCAATGTCAGAGTCCGCCCGTTCCAGGATCTCTTGCTTTGAGGATTGCGCAACATGCCTGGTAATAAAACTGTCCGCAATGATAACAAGCGCCAAAAGCACTATCAATACGATATACGCAACCTGTGGAGCCCTTCTTTTAAGTGCGCTTCCCATAATCCACCTCCGGATCTATTCCGCCTTTACTTCACCATATTCAAGATAAAATTTCCCGTTGGCGGCACGGGAATACTCATAAAAATCTTCACCTATGATCAACACTTCAGCGGAATCAAGCTCAACCTCTCGAACCGCCGTATATATCGTCTGACCCTTTTTATCTCTTGAGACCAAAAGAGAAGACATCCCTTCGCTTATCACTATGTTCGTAATGTCATACTGCGCGCCCTCGGTAAGCCTGCCTTCCCTCTCGTTATCCAGGATCTTCTTCAGCGTTATGGTTTCATCGACCTCATCAATGTCGAAGAGCCCCTCAAAACCGCTAACGGTAAGAGTAAACACGCCATCTTCGTAATGTCCCGCGGAGATCGACCTGGTTCTCACCTCGACGGCAAAAGCGTTCACCGAAACTGTAACAGCGATAATTAAAACTACTAGAAATATGATCTTTTTCATTGTACCCTCCTAGATTATCAGCATAGCGTCCCCGTATGAAAAGAACCTAAACTTTGACGCAATAGCCTTTTCATATGCCTTGAATATGAGTTCCTTTCCGGCAAAAGCCGACACAAGCATTATAAGCGTCGACTCCGGCAAGTGAAAGTTCGTCACCAATCCGTCTATCAATTTAAAACGGCATCCCGGATAAATAAAAATATCCGTATCTCCGCTTGCTGGAGACAATATCCCATCGTCATCTGCCACAGTTTCCAGAACCCTGGTAGAAGTCGTCCCCACCGCTATAATTTTGCCTCCGGACTTCTTTGTCCTATTAATAATGTTACACGTACTTTCGTCAATTTCAAAATATTCAGAATGCATTTTATGTTCTTCGATCGTCTGGGTCTTGACCGGGGAGAATGTCCCATAACTTGTATGAAGCGTTACATAAGCTATTTGC
>CAYWDJ010000212.1:0-2225 GCA_964457005.1 uncultured Planctomycetia bacterium | reverse complement strand
ACTAAAAGGACTGCACTATTCAAATAAACTAGGAATATATTAACATTATGGTTTATTAACAATCTATGACTTTCTTTATATGAATCTATACCGCCGCCTTTACCGCCAACCCTGAAAGCGCCAGATGAAAACCCAAGGTTTTTACCTCTTTCATTATTTTCAACTAATCTCAATGTAAAATCATGATCAGCGCTCAATCTAAATTTGGTATCATAAAGACCAATTTCTTTAAAAACTTTCCTCTTCAAAAACAAGGTAGGATGCAAAAAAGGCATATGCTTAAACAATTTAAATCTTATGTTATCTATGCCTAAAGAATAAGATTTCGAAATCAACCCATTTTCCTTATCAACGATATCCAAATTAGCATAAACAAACATTACCTCATTGCTAAAACCTAATTGAATTTTTTCAAGAGAGTCATGATATAAGTAATCATCAGCGTTTACTATACCAACGATATCTCCAAGCGCTAAACAGATGCCTTTATTCATAGCATCATACATAGATTTATCCTTTTCGCTTATCCAATAATCTATATATTCTTCATATTCTCTAACTATATCCAATGTTCTATCATTTGATCCACCATCTATTATGATATACTCAACATTATCATACGTTTGATTTATTACACTTTGTATAGTATCCTCTAAAAACATTTCTCCATTATATACTGCTGTTATTATTGATATTAATGGTTTATGTTCATATGTTTTTTTAAAGCACCCTTTTGTTCTTAAGCCTCCCTCTGCTTCTCTTTCTTCATTCTCCGGCATAAAAAGCATTGTTTCATATCTATCTTCAGCATGATTTATAATTTTCGGCTTTTCTCTTGTTAATAATCTTGTGGTACTATAAGGCATAGCGTTCTGGATTCCGTGCAAAATATTCTCCCACCACTTTTAGCGAGCCAGGACATAGCATGTCATCCGAATTTATCCAGCAGATAATCTCCGACGCAGGAGAACTCATTGCCAAGCCTTTGTTGACAGCATCGCTCTGGCCTTTATCAGGCTCTGAGATCCAGCGTAGATGAGGATACGACCTAAGTACTTCCAATGTATTGTCGTCAGAGCGTCCGTCCACGACAATATGTTCATACCGTGGATAATTCTGATTCAAAACGCTCTTGATCGCACACTCAATAAACCTCCCTTGGTTAAGTGACGGGGTTATTACTGATATAAGAATGGCAGCTCTATACTATGAGAAGGCAGTGGCTTCATTCCATTATCCCGCGCGACCGCGCCAATGACCTTATCACAGCTGCAACGTTGGGGATTTGTATTCGGTCCCGGTCTTGGGCCCCGATGTTTCTGTTACCTGTTCTTTCCCAACTTGGTGGTCAACTTGCGGACAAGAGCCCTCGCACACTCTATGCCTATACCCCCAAGGAACTTCAGGGGTTGTCCGAACTCCGAATATATTGGGCAATTCCTACTCCCTTTACGAACTCCCGGGCTCCGTTTGCTCTGAAGATCCATTGAATTCGGATACAAACGGATTTTGCTGCTATTTATTCCGCGGATAACCATAGCCACACTTTGCGCACTGGAAGCCCATGTGAACTTGTTAGCACGCTGGATGCCTTCCTTAGCCATGCGGTTTCTCACTCCAGATTTGATAACTGCGTTCAGTGCACGTGATAGTTCGTCCACGGAGTCTGGGTTGGCGTACAGAACCGCATCACCCCCCACTTCAGGCAACGAAGAGATGGGAGAAGTAATAACTGGGCACCCGCAGGCCATCGCCTCAGCAACTGGCAACCCAAACCCCTCATAACGCGAAGGATATACAAGAGCGGTGGCGCGTGAATATGCCGATCGCAAAACTGGAATGTCCTGCCATGGCAAGTAATGGTTTGTGATTTTCGAGATCCAGGGAGCCTCCTCAGGCAAAGTCTCGCTTTCCCCACCGATGTACACAACGTCATATTGTTCAGATAGGTGCTGCGCTGAAAATGCCTTGAGGAAACTGACGCTGTTTTTATAGCCACCCCGGTTGCCGCATAGAAGGAAATACGGTTTTCGTAAGCCATAGGAGCTGCAAAATGATTCGATTTCTTCGTTCTCTGCTGGCTTGAACCCAGGAGCTATCCCACAATAAGCGACAGTAATGCGCTCAGGGGATATATGAAAGAGGCGACACAGATCATTTCGAGTAGATTTAGAAATTGCTATTATATGAGTTAACCCCGTAATACCAAAGTTTTCCATAAGTTC
>CAYWDJ010000211.1:0-2231 GCA_964457005.1 uncultured Planctomycetia bacterium | reverse complement strand
CAATTAAGGCCGGGGGAGCTGTTCAGATAGAGGAAGGGTATGAGGGGATGACCATCACTAAGAGAGGGACTGACAATGTCAGGCTGACACTTGACTATAACAATACTCTAGCTGAGAACATAGTTTATGCCGCGCATTATGCGATGAGTAATAATTTCTTTGAGATGTTCAGCCAGCCGGTTGATCTTATGGTTCCGAAAGATATGTACGCCGATAAGGGCGCCGGTTCTAAAAAACAGGAAGAGGACAAGCTTAACAAATTTGTGGAAAGCGTATATAAAAAGACGGGAAGGATAGATGAGTACAATGCTATCCTCAAGAAATACGGTCATCGTAAGCTTGTAAAGATACAGACATACAATGCCGAGAAAGGCTTGGGGCTTAGTGATATCTCGCATTTCAAGAGCATTCGTGAGGGTGCGACAGCCGTACTGGTAGCTACCAAAACGGGTGTTGAAGAGGCAAGAGCCTCAAAGGACGAAGCCGTAAAAGCCATACTTGAAGGCCAGATCGGAAGGCTTCAGGTTCTTACTGTGCCTGATCTTTCCAGCCTCGAGGGGCAGGGGTGGATGTTCACCAGGGAAGTAGAGATAGCCGCTGTCATGATGTCTTCGATAACTTCACAGGACGTTTTAGAAAAGACAGGCAAGGCCATGGATTTTCACAGGCTCATGCAGCAGATGATAAACTCAGAGCTCAGCTGGGACGACATGAAATTGTTCCTGCCATTCAGCGATGTGGCGGATATACTCCAACAGAGCCCATTTGAATGGTTAAATGCGCTAATCCATAAGGTGCTCCTAAGAATGCCGATACAGCCATTCGATCCGCAGGCGGACCTCGAATCAAGACGCAGCGTTATGTGGTCAGCATAATCGGCGTAGGTATTTAAAGATAACTGATACATAGCGGGATTTGGTATATAAAAAAGCACCTTTAGCGAGGTGTTTTTTTATATACCAACCCTTTGCGAATATGAAAAAAATACTTGACGAAAAGCAAAACATAGGTTATGATGTTGACAGTACAGCAATAATTATTTGATGATACGCAAAGGAGACCCCAATGAACATCCAGATAAAACGTAGCAGAAGATTCCTTAAGATTCTTTCGGTCCTGGTTGCTGTGGTATTTTTCTGGGAACAGATAGTTTGGGCCGGAGGTCTGGCGACCTCTCCTGATATCGGGGGCACGCTGTTTCAATCAGATATTGAGAATGATACCTCTCAGATCGACCTTGATACGCTTCAATCCTTCGAATCAACTCAGCAGTCAGTTGTGGACAGGCTGCAGGATATCGAAGATTTTTCTTATAGCGGATCAAGCTCTGTTCCGGATGCTTTGAACCTTTCATTGGATACTGCGGCGGGAGATAGTGCTTTTTATGAGCAGGGACAGATAACTCAGATTGAAAAGTCGGATGGGACGGTTATTTCCGGTATCGTTCTTGAGGATGATGAGTCTCTCCGGGACGCCGATGTCGAATATTCTGACGGAACGGGAATAACTATTCGTGATGGAAGGATATCTACGTCTAAAGATGCCGACGGTACGGTATTTACGTATGCCGCGGATGGTCTTGTCAATACGATAGAACATTCTAACGGAACAGCGGTGAGTTGTACCTATATAAAGGATGGAAATGGTAATGTTCTCAAGACAGTCCTTACTGACCATGAGAAGATATTATCCTATGGGAATGATGGCAAATTGCAGAAAGTTGAGATTTTTGGTGGCGCGACGGTTGACTATGAAGATGGAATGCTTTCAAAGATCACAGATCCTGACGGGAGCGTTTATTATTATTCTACAGAGGAAGACAGCTCGGGAAGGGATACTCTTTATGAGGCGACGCTGATAGAGATACATTGTCTAGGAAGCAAGTATTATATAGAAAACAATAATATCGTTCTTGTGGAATTTGCCGATGGCACCAGGATAACTGATTTTGCACTTGACGAGAATGGGAGCATCACAGCCGGCATTATTGAAAGATCTGACGGGAAAAGATACACGATAGCGGACGGAAAGGTCGAAAGTATAGAATATTCAGATGGTACCAATATCAGTTACAGGTATACCTATATCAGGGGTGGAGATATTAGATGTTATGTGACAAGAGAACAGGCAGGTACGATAAAAGAGTATAGCTGTACAAAGGTCAGTTCCAGCGGGAATGTAATTATTGCAGAAGATGATAAACAATACGAGTATAATCAGGATTGGGACCT
>CAYWDJ010000210.1:0-2234 GCA_964457005.1 uncultured Planctomycetia bacterium | reverse complement strand
ACCTTAACAACTTCATGAACAGGTCTTGGCCAACCGGCTTCCAGCGGGAACTCCCTTCCGGCATATACTATCTCTTTCGCCTCATCGTCTGTATACCGTCTTCTGAGACCATTAATGCCGCCTATGGTAGCACACGAACCGTATGCGATAAGTATCGAAGCGTTTTCCCTTATCTTCTTCAGCCTCTCTTCATCCTTTTTTCTTGTAATAGAACCTTCGATAAAGGCTATGTCGTAATCGTCACTTTTTTCAGAAATAGCCTCCCTGAACGTAACGATATCAACGTGATCCAGCAATCCCAGAAAAGCCTGGTCAAGATAGGTCACCTGTAACTGACACCCTTCACAACAGGCAAAATCAAAAAAAGCTATTCTTACCTTTTTCTTTGCATCCGCGCTCATAATGCTTCCTCCAATCCTTTGATCTC
The DNA here is from genome assembly GCA_964457005.1 of uncultured Planctomycetia bacterium. GTDB lineage: Bacteria > Omnitrophota > Gorgyraeia > Tantalellales > Tantalellaceae > CAYWDJ01. The sequence continues at coordinate 1,807 of CAYWDJ010000210.1, read as the reverse complement.
ATCTAATGTAAATGTAGGCCCATCCTGGCAGACGTATTTATCATTTATCTGGCAATGTCCGCATTTACCAAGACCGCATTTCATTCTTCTTTCAAGTGAAAGGACTATCTGTCTATCAGGCAGCCCTTTTTTAATAAGCTCAGCTATAACGAACTTATACATGATAGGAGGTCCCACCACAACAGCATAAGTGCGTTTTACATCTATATCCACACCCGGGATAAGTGTAGTAATAACACCAACGTTACCCTTCCATTCCGGAGCAGCTTTGTCAACCGTGCAAGCATAGTTAATATCTGTCATCTTGTTCCACGCCTCTATCTCATCGGCAAAAAGCCTGTCTTGCGGCTGTTTACACCCGAGAAGGATAGTTACCTCGCCAAAGTCCCTTCTTTTGTCTATGACAAAATTGATAAGAGACCTTAACGGGACTATCCCCAGACCGCCGGCAACAAATATAAGATCATTTCCCTTAAGGTCGTCTACAGGAAAGGGCTTACCAAAAGGCCCCCTCACGCCGATCTTGTCGCCTTCGTTCAGATTGTGCATGGCGGTGGTAAAAGTGCCTGCTTTTCGGACAACAACTTCAAAAGTAGACTTATCTGCCTTCGTCGGTGAAGATGATATTGATATGGGAGCCTCTCCTACACCAAAGATCGAAAACTGGACAAACTGTCCCGGCATATGACCAAGCTTTTCCCCTCCTTCGAGTTTTATCTCAAAGTATTTTTCGACCTCGGTCAGCTGTTTAGTCTTAACGATAGTGCCTTCCATTGGAGAATACAAAGGGTCTACCGCTACTTTCTGTGTATTTTCAGACTTGCGATCACACATAATTAAGCTCCTTTTGTAAGATCATTAACGGTTTCTATCAAGCTTATCTTTGCCATACACGCACGCGTACATCTCCCGCAGCCCGTACAGAAAAACTTATTATATTTTTTAACAGGATAATCAAACTTCCTAAAGTATCGGTGTCTCTGGCGGGAAGATCTTTCTTCCCTAAAATTCTCGTCGCCCGCAACTTCGGCAAACTCCTCAAGCTGGCATGAATCCCAGACCCTTTTCCTGTCTCCACCTGACATATCAAGTTCAACGGTATCATACATATCAAAACAGTAACATGTGGGGCATACCGCAGTACAATTCCCACAGGAAACACATTTTTTTCCTATCTCTTCCCATATTTTACTGTTATATGCCTTCTCAAACACGCCGGGAAGATCCTTGTATTCCACCTTGAGTTTTTCATCGAACTTAGCGAGTTTTATCTTCCGAAGCTTCTTAAGTGCAGCCTTTGCCTCTGCAGAGTCAACTTCATGAAAGATAGAATCCCTCTCAACAAGCTTATCCCCTATCTCCGAGTTGATCTGGATTATGTATTTATCTCCGGCATCCGTCATCATGGCATCATACCCTGCTTTCGGAATATGTGTGTCCATCGTGACGCATGTAGCGTGCTCATCACATGCCGACATACATTCGTACCCTATAACATAGATGCTCTTTTTTCTCTTCTTATAGTATGGGTCGGCCGGATCCTGGTGAAAAACTATGTCCAGACATTCCATGCCATCAATATCACAGGTATGGGCGCCGAATATGACCGTAGGCTGAATTTCAACTTCGGTTTTATTCATTTTTGTGTCTCCCAGCTTAAATTCACCAAGAACTTCTTTCTGGGGGAAGAAGTACTTTTTAGGCGGCAATATAGTAGGAAGATATTCTATGCTGATCTCATCTACACTTTCTACGTCCGCGAAAACAAAAAGGTTCTCTTTTTTCACAGGCGCAACGACTCTGTGGT
>CAYWDJ010000209.1:0-2241 GCA_964457005.1 uncultured Planctomycetia bacterium | reverse complement strand
GCAAGATCGTTTATGAAGATCTTCCGATCAATGATCCTAAGGTAAGAAGGCCGGACATAACCAAGGCAAAAGAAAAGTTGGGTTGGGAGCCTGTGGTGGAGCTTGAAGACGGTCTGAAGAGAACTATAGCTTTTTTTAAGGCGAAAGCATAAAAGGAGAAGTTTGTGTTTAAAGAATCAGGTAAAAGGTCTTTTGTAAAAATGTTATCGTGGCGGGTATGGGCCACGCTTACTACGATGATACTTGTTTATATCTTTGTAGGAAAGATTGAAGTAGCACTTACAGTCGGAGTCCTTGAAGTTATAGCTAAAATGATACTTTATTATGTTCATGAGAGGTTCTGGGACCGTATCAAGCGCGGCCGGCTTGCCCAAAAACCTTTTGTCGTCTGGTTTACGGGGCTGCCCTGTTCAGGGAAGACCACCCTTGCCGACAAAGTATACGAGGACCTTAAGAAAAAAGGCTACAGAGTAGAAAGGCTTGACGGGGATACCGTGAGATCTATTTTTCCCAAAATAGGATTTAGTAAGGAAGAGAGAAATGCACACATACAAAAGATAGGATTTTTATCTTCAATGCTCGAGAAAAATGGAGTGATAGTGATATCTTCTTTTGTATCTCCATATAGGGCCGCCAGGAAATATGTTGAGAAGTCATGTAATACTTTTGTTGAAGTCTATGTGGATACTTCTGTTGAAGAATGTGAAAGGCGTGATGTTAAAGGAATGTACAAAAAGGCAAGAAATGGCGAGATAAAGAACTTTACAGGTGTGGACGACCCGTATGAGGTTCCTGAAAATCCGGATGTTGAGATTAAAACGGAAGAGCTTACAGAAGAGGAGTCAGTTGAAAAAATTGAGAAGTATTTAAAAAAACACCTAATAGGATAAAATGGACCATATTCAAAAACTGGAAAATATAAGTGTAAGCATACTTAGAGAAGCGTATGCAAATTTTAAGAACCTCGGGATGTTGTGGTCAATAGGCAAGGACAGCACCGTTCTTTTGTGGCTTACCAGGAAGGCCTTCTTTGGGCATGTTCCGTTCCCTCTGGTGCATATTGACACTAACTATAAGATACCGGAAATGATAGAGTACAGGGACCGGCTTACCAGGGAGTGGAAACTTAATATGATATATGGCCAGAATGAAGCCGCTATAAAGGGGAAACAGACATTTCCAGATGGGAACGTAGACAGGATAACATGCTGCGGGCTTCTTAAGACCGAGGCGTTGAGAAAGACCCTAAGTGGAGAGGGCGTGAGATATAGGTTTAACCATGATAAAGATAAATATGAGAAAGATATGAATTGTGAAGCTTTTACCGGAATAATTGCCGGTATTCGTTCCGATGAAGAAGGTTCAAGATCAAAGGAAAGATATTTTTCTCCCAGGGACAAAGAGAATATATGGGACATTGGAGAACAGCCTCCGGAATTCTGGAACCAGTATAATACCGATTTTGCTCCCGGCACCCATTTGAGGATACATCCACTTCTGGACTGGACAGAGCTCAATGTATGGGAATACATAGAAAGAGAGAACATACCGACAGTATCGTTGTATTATGATCAGGGTGAAGGTAAGAGGTATAGATCGCTTGGCTGTTATCCGTGCACTTTCCCGGTAGATTCAGAGGCTAAGAATGTAAAAGAGATAATAGAAGAGCTCAAGACCGGAAAATTTTCGGATGTTCCTGAGCGTTCAGGAAGGGCCCAGGATAAAGAGGACGGCGGAGGGCTTGAGACCCTTCGTAGGGATGGATACATGTAAAACAAAAACACAACTTACGGAAGGAAGTGAACGTAAGTTGTATGTTTTTGTTTTATCCCCATGAAAATGGGGATCTCAAAAAAATATTAGATTCCCGCTTCCGCGGGAATGACGGAGTTATATGAAATCCAAAAATAAAAAAAATGTAAATGTTGTTCTTGTCGGGCATGTAGATCATGGCAAGAGTACTGTGCTTGGCAGGTTGTTGGCTGATGCGGATGCCCTGCCTAAGGGGAAGCTTGAACAGGTAAAGGAAACTTGTGCCAGGAATTCGAAGCCTTTCGAATATGCGTTCCTGATAGACGCTCTCAAAGAAGAGCAGGCCCAGGGAATAACCATAGACTCGGCGAGGGTGTTTTTTAAGACAGATAAAAGGGACTATCTGATCATAGACGCTCCGGGTCATATTGAGTTCCTTAAGAACATGGTAACGGGTGCTTCGCGAGCTGAGGCGGCTTTTCTTGTGAT
>CAYWDJ010000208.1:0-2300 GCA_964457005.1 uncultured Planctomycetia bacterium | reverse complement strand
AAGGCCAGGGGATGCAAATAAAAAAGACATATGCCGCAATTTGTATTATAGCGTGTACAACCCTGCTGGCGAGCTGTACAAAAGAGATGCCCGCACCTGAAATAGATCTAAGCGCGAAGGGAGCGATGATCCTCGATCTTAAAAAAGGTACGGTCCTGTACGAAAAGAACGCGGATGAAAAATTTCCTCCCGCGTCCACCACAAAGGTCATGACGGCCGTGGTCGCCATTGAGAACCTGTCCCTGAGTAAGGAGATCGTTCCCAGCAAGAAGGCTGTCTATGTTGAGCCTACGGTAGCAGGGTTAAAGGCCGGAGTAAAATATACCCTTGATGATCTCTTGTCGGCGATACTGATCAAGTCCGCAAATGATGCGGCGGTAGTTATTGCTGAAGCCGTAGCCGGTAGTGAGAAGGAATTTGCTAAGCTTATGAATGAAAAAGCAAAAACGCTTGGCATGGACAATACCTATTTCGCGACTGCATCCGGACTGCCTACGGGTAAAAAAGATTCTCAGCATACTACGGCGCGTGATCTTGCCAAACTAATGAGGTATGTCACAAGATACAAAGTTGTACTGCAGAAGATGTCTCAGAAAGATGAAAACATTTATGGCAGTGACGGGAAAAGGATATATCTCAAGACGCACAACAAGTGCCTTTTTAAACGGGATAATGGTCCATGGGGCAAGACCGGATATACCCGGGAAGCAAAGCGTACTTTTGTGGGGATCAACTCGTCTATGAAGCCAGAAATATGTTTTTCTATCCTTAAGGCAAAGAGCCTGTGGAACGATATATTCAAGTTGAATGATGAAGGGCTTGTGCTATACGCCGAAAACCAGCGCACCTGGTTCTCTGACTTTATCGATTGGGTCAAGGCTGAGAGGCAAATAGGCAGGAAAAACTTTGATCAGGTAATGTCTGCTATAGAATAAAGCTATCTGCATATTTCTTTCAGGAACGCACAAAATCCCCAGCGTGTATTTTGTGCTCAACGCTCCGTTCGTTCGTCCGGGCTTTGCCCGGACACCGTGCTCGTTCACTTCACGATGCTCTGGCAGAAACAGGCAGATAACTTCATTTGGATGTTTCCCAAAGCATAACACTATTAATTTTACTTTTATATTGATAACGGTTTTGTTATAATTGGCTCATGAACAAGAAGCTTAAGATAACATTTTTGTGGCATATGCACCAGCCACTATACAAGGATCTCAGGACGGGAGTATATCATCTCCCCTGGGTGAGGCTTCACTCTACGTATTCATATCTCGATATGGCATCTGTTCTTGAAAATTTTTCGAATGTGAAGGTCACATTTAATATTACTCCGTCACTTATCTGGCAGCTGGAGGATATCGCTTCCGGCGGTGGAGAAAATGACAAATTTCTTATCCTTTCGAAGAAAGATCCCAAAGACCTGTCTGAAGATGAAAAGTGTTTTATCCTGAAAAATTTTTTCTCATGTGACGAATGGAAAGCGATCTACCCGATAAAAAGATATAAGGAGCTTTTCGAAAGGCGAGGGAAAGATCTTGATGGAGATATGCTGAAAGATAAGGCCAAAGATTTTACCGGTCAGGATATCAGGGATCTCCAGGTCCTTTTTAACCTGGCATGGTGCGGATTCACACTTAAGAAAAAAGATCTCCTTATTAAAAAGTTGCTGCATAAAGGCAGACATTTTACGGAGAAAGAAAAACTCGAGCTCCTTGCGAAACAGCAGAAAGTAGCAGAATCTATTCTTCCAATGTATAAAAAATTACAGGATGAAGGGAAGATCGAAATATCCACGACACCGTTCTATCATCCGATATTACCGCTTATCTGCCGGGGGAAGAGCGGCCACGGGTTTGATTTTAAGGAAGACGCCGAGGTCCAGGTGGATAGAGCCATAGAATGCTATGAAAAAGCTTTCGGCAAGAAACCTGTAGGTATGTGGCCGGCGGAGGGAAGTGTAAGCCAGGAAATAATACCCATACTTGCAAAGAAAAAGATTAAATGGATAGCTACCGATGAAGGTATTGTCCTGGAATCGTTCAGGGGGAAGGATATCCCGCGAGAGGAACTGATCTACAATGCCTTTTCCGCCCATGAAGCCGGGAAAAGTATTGATATTTTGTTCAGGGATATCAATATTTCCAATGCCATTGGGTTTAGATATTCAAGTATGCATCCCAAAAAAGCCGCTCTGGATCTGTTTCATGACATTGCCGGCATAAAAAAAGAGGTGGATAAACATGGTGGTGACCACGTTGTGCCTATTATTTTGGACGGAGAGAATCCCTGGCCGTATTATG
>CAYWDJ010000207.1:0-2320 GCA_964457005.1 uncultured Planctomycetia bacterium | reverse complement strand
CTGAGAAGAGATGTGTCCACAAAACCGGACGCACCCTCTATTGCTATCATGTCAAGGTTGTAGTTTGTTACAAGGCTGTCAAGAAGATCGGCTACAGAATACTGCGCGGCAAGTGATGCGTGGGCGTCCTGTATGTGAATTACAGTCTCATCTCCGCCGTTTATTACAGCTTCTTTTGTTGTTGCGATGTCATAAGGTACGTTTGCTTTGTTGTTAAGATCTGCGCGGTAGGTGGCCGCGTAAGGTTTGGCCTGGGCCCATACGGGCTGTCCGTCTTGTGTCCAGCCGATCTGCTGATGCACAAATATCAGCGCGACCAATAGGCTGACCATTTTAATTAAAAAAGCATGACGCTTGCGCCATGCCGAAATTCCGTAGGTATACTCGTTCTCGTTCTTTTGCTGGGCACGATCCTGAAGAGGACCTCGATTACTCTCCGTGCTGTTATTACTATTATGACTGTGTAATAGCACACGCCCGAATTTGATAAAATCCTTCATGATAACCTTCCTGCGCCCTTTAAATTACTTTTCTCAAGCTTTTATTTACCTTAACAACTACTAAATTATATCACATAACACGCCTATTCACAATATACCTTTTCTAGCTTTTTTCAAACTAACTAAAGGGGTCAAATAAACATCCCTTTCCCCTTATTTAGATACCCCCACACACTTTTTGAACTACTAATTATACCACACCCGAAATACGTCAAATACAAAAATTTCTAACTTTTTTATACCTTACACCCTAACTCAATCCAAACACTTCCCTCGCCTCTCCCAAACCCTTGATTATGGTGCTTTCCCTGATATTTATCATTTTTTTAGAAACCGGTATGACCCGCAGAAATACCTCTGAACAATATAGTGACATATGAGTCAAAAACTAACAACCTTAGGGTCGGTGATATGGACTGAAAATGGCCTGAGAAGCCCCAGAATGCCCTCAGAAAGGGCTTTTTGGTCAAAACGAGTCATCATATAAGAGCTGTTGTAGCCCCCCTCAAAACAGCTCTTTTGGGCACACTTAAACCGCTTTTTTATATTTAACGTTCCCGATTAGAGCGAGGTAGCCACCTCAGTGATATTCGAGATATAGTCCTGCAGATCTTTCCCTATCTCGATACGACGTATAACTTCAAATTGGAAGCTGATCCCGCTGAAATTAAGTTGGGATTCAATAAATGCCCCCGCACCTGTCTCCCCTAACAAGGTAATGCTTGTCCCCTTATTAAGCGCGGAGAACCTTTTGAGAAGGTTCATAAGAGCTATTGCCGGAAGCTGACGATTTATCTGCCTTGCTCTCTCCTTGTCTTCTTCAAGAATACCCGCTAGAACAAAGTTTGCACTGTCCTTCATGCCCGCGCCTGTCAAATACGGCAATATATTATCCGTGAAATTCGATTCCCCAATACCGACACCGGTAGTTATAGATACATTTGATAATGGCATTTCCTCTCCAAAAGCACCCTTCACCAATGTTACGATATTTTCTGCGGGAGATGCCGCTATCACCTTAATATTATCCAGGACATCAGGTATATCGGTTATTTCTTCAGAAGCTACTATACCTATGCTGAATGACTTATCATCCTTAAACCTTTTCGCCAGGTTAACGATCGCGGACTTCATCTCGTTAAGGTCCACTCCCGTTCCGGCCCTTGCGTCTATAACTATCGCATGGTTACCTATACTATTGTTTTTAGATTTCACTTCGGATATCAGAGCCATAGCCTGGCTCTCGGCATTCTGCGCTATAGCAATGGCTCTTTGCCTTTCCAGTTCCCCCAGACGTTCGGACGCGCTTAGGCCCTTAAAGCTCTGGTTCATCTTAGTACGGAGAGCGGCAAGCCTTTGAGCCGCGGCTGTCTTTGCGGTTTCGTCGCCGCTTGAAGCAAGAACTTTTATTTGAGCGGCAATCATTTCGACCAGGTCTTCGCTGCCGGCTTTCTCGACCGCAGCAACATCAGTTCCCGATGGCACGGCATCGCTATTGGCCCTCAATGAAGCCAATAGCTCATTCATCCCGTAAGACTCAAAATACGCGTTTACCGCTTCATCAATATCCATTTTTTCTTCATCGACCATGGTCACTCGCATGGCTTTCAATATGTGATCAAGATCTTTTGCCGCCAACTTGCCAATAGCGCCTTCGTTGATCACGGATAGATACGGAGAGACCATCTCTATGAACGATATCTCTTTAGCATGGTCCACAATAGACCCAACGGTCTTATCAGTGAGATCCTCTTGGTCAAAACCGACAAACACGCGGGTTACGCTAGCATCCGCATACTTCTGCAAGTCCTTACCCTCTA
>CAYWDJ010000206.1:0-2328 GCA_964457005.1 uncultured Planctomycetia bacterium | reverse complement strand
CGATCCACCTCCCACAGGCTCCAATATAATCATATGAACTTGACCAACAGACGGATTATAACTTGTTTCATATAGTCCTGAGGCTTTAACATAAAAATTGCCCCATCCTGCGGCTAAGGCTGCTGTGGCAAACAGGAGTAAGCTGCAAACTAACCCGGTTATAATTATTTTTTTCATGTTACCATCCTCCTTATTTGAAATATGTAGTAAAATTATATCCTGCGTGGCATGCTTCAACAAAATACTCTTTTTAAAAGTAATGCTTTATGTCTTTTATAGTGCCTAAAATCCTTGTTTTAATTTGGCAAATTCTTCCGGAGTCATCCCTCGGTAATTCTCCTCTGATGCTGGTCCCAACCGGTCGAATTTTTCCTGAGTCATCATTCTAAAATTTTTAGATTCAGCAGACTCTAACGCCTTAAATTCATCAGGGGTCATTCCTCGGAGACCCTCCTTTGATTCGTGTTCCTGTTCCAGATTCTCAAATTTTTCAGGAGTCATTCCTCGGCGGCCCTCCTTTGATTCCTGTTCCAAATGCTCGAATTCTTCCTTAGTCATCATTCTGACATTTTCAGATTCAGCAGGCTCCAAATTCTCACATTTCTCATGAGTTATGGCTTTCATGTTGTTATCTATCTCCAGGCTGCTTATGGCATCTTTTGTGCCAGCCGGTAAAATCCAGATTCTAGTGGATTTTTTTTGTTGATCCATGACCTGGGCATAACTTTGAAGACCGGCTTTTCTTATGGCTTCCTTTATTGCCTGCTTCAGGGTTGTCTGTTCAAGGTTAAGATTAATCTTACGCTTGGAAACTTCTTTAAGGTCGCTTGCAAGGGTGATTTCCACCTCAAAGATTTTGCTTAACTCGGATATAATTTCCTCAAACGTCATTTGACCAATATTGATGCGGGTTTGTTTGTCCTGAGCCATGGCTTCCGTGACAATCATCGGTATGGATAAAAAAACCATGGTGGTTATGAGGATAGATTTTAGCATTACAGGCACGCTAAATGTATATTGATTGTTTCGTAAAAATTTAATTGTCTGTGTCCCACTCATTGTTAACAAATATCTTACTTAACACTGAAGAAATTGTCAAGGAAATTCTATTTGCCGGCTTAATTTCAGCGAACATCTCTTGTCTCACGGTTAGATAAGACCGATAGCCGTAATCAAATTCGCTATTGCCTAATAAAGAAGCAATTATCGTGCCAAAAAAAAAGGGAACGAATTTAATCGTCAGGCGTGCTTTAGAGAGGCTATTTGTGCATGAAGTTGGAAATTAGGGTACGCGTTTTTGTTCTTTTTTACAATTTTTGTCACAAAATGTGGAGTTGATTAGCTTTGGATGGGACGTGGTCTTGACCAAAGTTGAGCTTCTGTCAAAAGTCTTGTCCTCATCAGGGGGTCCGGTGGTAAAAAATGTAATTGGAATTACAAAAGCGTCAAATCGTTTCCACACTTTTCAATGATTTTGTTTAAACGCTTTTTTACAGAACCTGACTTTGCCATAATTATATCACGGTCAACCAATGTTTATCCCCTCCATGCCTTTTCCTTGCCCTGAGCGTAGGAATCGAACAGGTAAACGGCAATGACTTCATCTCTCTTTTTATAATAAAGGGAGATTTATCTTGAGGGTATGTTTATCATGTTCAACTTGGCCGTTTCTGCTTGGGTGGCAGCATGGCCACGAAGGGTGTACAGGGGTACAGCTTCGCCCCTTGGATTACAGGAAAACATCTGCATAACCTGCTAATAAAATGTTACTCTTTCTAATTTTATCTTCTCTGTGTGAAAGGTAAAACAATCCCTAAAACTGTATCGAAACCTAACAAAAAATAGCGTTAAATGTCAAGGGTGGTGGATTCCCGGATGGCCACTTCACCCCACTTGGAAAAATTTCAGGGACTTTCAGGGATAATGATGAAATATTGACATTTTAACGGGTTTGTGCCATAATCGTTTCACCTCGTTGATGATAGTTTTTTGTTGTCAAAACTATACTATCTGCTTGATTGATCAAGCGCCACGAGGTTTTTTATTTTTTTGGCGGTGAATCAAGGGGGACGATGGGATTGATGATTGTCGATGGACTATTGAATATTGACAACATTATTGAACCGCCCCAGTTAAATACGTTTCACTGTCCTTCGGAATTGAACGGGGCAGGCCCCAGCTAAATCCGCTTCACTGTCCTTCGGTCCCGGTGAAACAAAAACTTCCGCATTTTTACCCATATCTTTGGGATGTGTTTTGCCGCCATAAAAATTTATATACTGTAATATCCAGGAACAGTAAGACTGCTCGGTCCTGTATGCATAATGG
>CAYWDJ010000205.1:0-2351 GCA_964457005.1 uncultured Planctomycetia bacterium | reverse complement strand
GGAACTTTCTGTATGGCTTCTGGTCATAACTGCACCTTACCATGTAGACTTCGCACTCAAGATCGAATATATTACAAGCAAATGAAAGCGCGCTGCCCCACTGGCCCGCACCTGTTTCTGTCGTCAATTTTCTAATGCCCGCTACCTTGTTGTAATATGCCTGGGCAATAGCTGTATTAGTCTTATGGCTGCCCGCAGGAGAAACACTCTCATCCTTAAAGTATATTCTGGCCGGCGTACCAAGAGCCTTTTCAAGCCGCCTTGCCCTTCTAAGAGGAGTGGGCCGCCAGATCTTATACACATCAAGAAGTTCATCGGGAATATCAATATACCTTTCCATCGAAACTTCCTGTTCTATAAGGTTCATCGGAAAAATCGGCAAAAGATCCTCCGGCCCAAGGGGTTTTCCCGTTCCCGGATTCAAAGGCGGCTTTAACGGAGCCGGCAGATCCGGCTGTATGTTATACCATCTTGTAGGCATCTCTTTTTCGCTCAAAACTATTTTATGATCATCCATTCCTTTTCCTTTCTTTATTCCCTCATTAACTCGCGAACTTTTTCCCCTATATTCTCTGCCCGCATGAATGTTTCCCCGATCAAGACGGCACTGACGCCAAGGCTCTTAAGGAACATCACCTGTTCATAGGTCTTTATTCCGCTCTCTGAGACTATTATCCGGTTTTCAGGGATATGCCTTATCAACCGCTGTGTAACATCAAGATCAACATCAAAACTGGAAAGATCCCGGTTATTAATGCCTATAATATGCGCGCCGGAATTAACCGCCTTTTCAATTTCTTCTTCATTATGGGCCTCTACAAGAACATCCATGCCAAGATCTTTTGACAAATTATAGAATTTGTTAAGTTCTTCCTGTGTGAGAATATTCGCTATTAAAAGTATCGCATCCGCGCCCCAGACCACAGCCTGGTATATCTGGTATTCGTCTATTACAAAATCTTTTCGAAGAACAGGTATAGTAACGCGTTCTTTTACTTCTTTCAGATACTCAAGCTTCCCGTCAAAAAACCTTTCATCAGTGAGAACACTAATAGCACTTGCGCCGGAAGCCTGGTATGTCAGAGCCAACTGGACGGGAGCGAAATCCGGCTTTATGACACCTTTTGAAGGCGACCTCTTTTTTATCTCCGCTATCAAATTAATATGGCCTTTTCGACCTATACTTTTCTTGAACATGCTGCGAACATAAAGTGACTCGGCCTTTTTCTTGAGCTCCCCCAGGGGGACACCTTTCCTGGCCTTGTTCACTTCTCTTTTTTTTTCTTCAATGATCTTTGGAAGTATCATTTCTTTTTCCCCACATTAATGAGCTGTACAAGTTTTTTCATTGCCTTACCCGAATCAATAGATATAGAGGCCTTTTCAACTCCGTCTTTAATGTTTTTCGCCTTACCACATGCAACTAACGCAAGAGCTGCGTTCACAAGGACTATATCCCTTGTCGGCCCCTTCTTGCCTTTTAAAATATTTTTAATGATAGCGGCATTCTTCTTTGAAGACCCGCCCTGGATATCCTTTAAACAAGCTTTTTTAAACCCAAAATCTTTTGGCGACAAATAAAAGGTTCTGACCTTGCCATTTTTAAGTTCACTTACCTTTGTCCGGCCGATAATGCTCACCTCGGAAAGCGGCCCTGCACCATAAACGACAAAAGCTGTTTTAGCTCCAAGTTTTTTAAGTACTTTCGCGGCAATATCCGTAAGCTCTGCGTCATAGACCCCCATTACCTGGTATTTCACGGATGCGGGATTACATAAAGGACCGAGAACATTAAAGATACTCCTTATTCCTATTTCTTTTCTGGGACCTGCCGCGTATTTCATAGCACTATGAAATAGCGGCGCGAACATAAATCCTATATTTACGTTCTTTAGCGTCATCTCTGTTCTCTTCACAGAAAGGTTTATATTCACTCCAAGCTCTTCAAGGACATCAGCGCTGCCGCAAGAACTTGAAGCCGCTCTATTTCCATGTTTTGCCACTTTCACACCGCATCCCGCAAGGACAAAAACCGAAGCTGTCGAAACATTGAAAACCTTCGTGCCGGCACCGCCTGTCCCGCAGGTATCCAGAACTACTCCCGTACCGGCCTCGATTTTAACTGACTTCTCGCGCATAACCTTAGCCGCGGCGGTTATCTCATCCACAGTCTCACCTTTTATCCTGAGAGCTGTTATGAACGAACCTATCTGGGCGGACGTAGCTCTGCCACTCATTATGGTGTTAAAAACCGAGTGCATCTCGGCCTGTGTCAGGTCTTTTCCCTGAACTATCATGTCTATTGCTTTTTTGATATCCATATTTTCGACATCTCCACAAAGTTTCTCAAA
>CAYWDJ010000204.1:0-2362 GCA_964457005.1 uncultured Planctomycetia bacterium | reverse complement strand
AACCAGTATATGTGCCATTTGTAGAGCTGTTGTCGTTACCTAAGTTTTTATCACCCGAATAGTAGATATACTCTACTGCCATAACCGGTTTCCAGGCAAACTGATCTTCGAAATAACGGCATTCAATGCTGGCATCGATAGCGAAAGCGGCTCTTCCACGGTTAACCTGACCTACAGCACCGATGAATTTTCCTGATTGATAAGCGCCTTCAAGAGCTACTGTCCAGTCTTCGATAGGATCGAAGCTGCCCCTTAAGCCCCATGTGCTAACATCGTTCGAGTTAGCGCTGCCTGAGATGTTTGGTGCTATGAGCGGGTTGGCAGTTGCACCAGTAAACCTCTGCTGTTTCATGAACCAGTAAGCTTCAGCTTCTGCATTGTAAGCGTCGAATATGTATCCAACGTTTACGCCATAGAGATTAGTGTCATCATCAGCTCTTCTTCCATTCTCGGCCATCTTGGCAAATACAGCGTCTATCGTCCACGGATCGTAATCAAGAGTAGCCCTGATTGCATCAAATGAAGTGATAGCTGTGTATTCCGGCGCGAAAAGCGTGCCGGTCTGAGTAAGCGAATTACCAACGATAAAACCTTTACCGAACCAAAGGTCCTGACGACCTATCTTGAGTGTAAGCGGGCTGTAAAGGAACTCTTTAAGCTCGATATAAGCAAGATCTACATCTACGTTAAATGCGTTGTCGGCATCTACACCAGCGTTTGCTGGGTCAATCGTCGCTCTTGTCATCGCACTCGCGAAAGGCATACCTGCAGAACCGGTTTCAGAGCCGGAGCTCTGGTATAAACCGTTGCCCCAAACCCTCTGATTTACGAGTCTGATAACACCGCTCACATTGTCTGTAAGATCGGCGTCTATCTGGACTTCTGCGATACTCTGCATATTTGTCGCCCAGTTTGTTGACACCAGACCGTTGGCATTGCCATCTTGACGTGAATTTAAGTCATAGTTGTCTCTTGCAAGGGCGCGCATTGTTATGTCGCCGCTCACTTTTACGCTCTGTGTTTCAGCGTAGGCTACTGTGGACACTGCAAATACTAGCGCCACAACGAGTAGTACTTTAAAAAATTTCATTGTACCTCCTTAAAAAGGTATTAAAATTGTCTATTCTGTTATATTGATGAGCAGTTACTTAACCACTCATTCTATTTTTCTATATAAGTATCGCCATATTTTTTTGCAGATCCCGGCATAAATGTTAAGTTTTATTTCCTCCCCCCTTTCTTTGCCAGAATTGGATACTGCCTCGGCGGTACATGCGTGAGTTATTAAAGAACTATATAAATACAAACACTATGATACACAAAATCTTTTCCAAGATCTGTGTGTCATCAACATTTGATTGAAAGTATAGCATGAAATGAGATCATGTCAAGATGATAAATGGAAAAAACTCAATTGTTAAGAGAATGAAAGTTTTGGGCTTTCTCTCTTCAAACCTTTAACTTATCGACTAACTTTTCAGAGTTTGCAAGGATGGCCTTGCACACTTCTTTGTCACTCGTCAGGTCCGATAGCAGGCTATTGACTTTCTCAGGAGTCATCAGGTCCTCCGGAGCATGCCCATCAGTATTGACCACCATGCCACAACCCGCTTCCATAGCGGTGTCAAATACGTGCTTATTGGTAGCAGAATGGCCTTTTCTACACGTAATTTCGAGATATACGCCTTTCTCAGCTGCCAATTTGGCGTCCTCCGGAGAAATATTGCCGGGATGAGCCAGAATATCCACTCCGGCTTCAATCGCAGCCCTATTGGTTCCCGGCAGAACAGGCTCAACAGGTGATTCCCCGTGCGCGACAACTACCCTGGCACCCTTTTCCCTGGCATATGACACCATGTCCTTAAAGGTTTCAAGAGGTATATGCGTAAGCTCAACCCCTGGAATAACAGTGATATCCCAGTATTTATTAAGGACTTGTGAGACCTTACATAGACTCTCTATAACCATATCTATATTGGAAGCATCGGCATGATCTGTTATTGCGATCGCTTTGTATCCCGCCACCTGAGCACGCCTCACCAGCTCGCTGGGCACCAGAACCCCGTCACTCAAAAAAGAATGTGTATGTAGGTCTATCATATTCTCTCCTTTTTAGTAATAATACTGTTAATTCCTTATTTTTTCCAACCATTTGTTGAGCTCAAGCGAAAATCGCGATAAAGCAAGCTTTTCCGGCAAGCTGTAATCAGACATTTTTTTCATGATATCCTGATTTGCCGACGGAGCATCCTCGAAGTCAACATTGTCTCTCGCTTCTACAGCTAGAACCGTATCCCTGAGCCCATCCCATTCAACATTTACGGGAAAACCTGATTTTTCAAGACATAGGTCCCACGTCGCG
>CAYWDJ010000203.1:0-2373 GCA_964457005.1 uncultured Planctomycetia bacterium | reverse complement strand
GGACAAGTAGACGTCAATATACATGATTTTACCGGAAAGCTTGATAAGTGCCATGCGCGTGCCGTGCGTGGCGGACAGAATCAGTTATTGGATCATTTGCTTATCCTCTTCCCCTGTCAAGCATCGACCCGGAATATTGGAAATACCATGCAAATCGGGTGGGATACTAGGGCAATATCCGGTAATGTCAAGATTTCAATTTCTCGGGAAGGAGGTAAAGAGGGTACATTTGAGACCATTGCCGCCAGCACGGAAAACGATGGTCAGTATAATTGGATAGTTACGGGTCCGGGTTCGGTCAACTGTATGCTGGAGATCGAACCCCTCAGCGATCCTGACAAAGGAACAGTTCAAGGATTATTCAGCATTGTAGATTAGTTTATTTTGATTCTGAATCTGTATTCCCGTTATTGGGGGAGGTCAAAGCACGTTTAGGGGCCTAACTAAGGGAACCCGGAGAGCGACCGGAGTTAGGCCCGACAACGGCTGCTTGACAATCCTCTCGGTTTTGGCTTACGAAAAAACCTGGAGGAGGGTCATATGGAAAATCTGTGGTTTTTCCATCAACTATAGGACCATTCTTATTTTATAATCAGATTTCACTATTTTATCAGACGTTATATGTCTAAGGGGGCAAAATGAAATGTCAATTCTTTCACCTTGAAAAAAAGATGGTTGAGGAAATTCGAAAGATTTGCGATCCAGGGACATATTGTATATTGGGTCAAGATTCCCTTCCTTCGGTCATTCCTGAAAATCTTAAGGAAAAATGTTTGGCAGCTGTTATCGTAGCATCAACTTACGACGCAGGCGTGGTATATTTTATAAATCTTCAACGCATCGATCTAAAAGATAAAGCTATTGACCAAATGCCTTTTGCACTGGTTGCCGTTCCTGATAATGCTGCAAGTAGCTGCCTTCTTCACCATGCTGACTATCAGGGACGGACCACCTATCCTGATGATGGCTTTTGGGAAATGGTTAATGCAAGTGGAATAGAAAAATATGTTCAATTTCCTCAATCCCCTCCCAATAAGCAAGGACCTCTTAGTGAATTAAGAGGTTCTAGCCATGAAAGAGGCTTTTTAAAGGCAAAAACAATAATAATTGCACATGACAATGCTTTGAAAAAAAAGAAAGATGTATAAGAAGGTCCATGTTTATTTTTGTTGTTTTTTAATAAGAGTAGAGAGCTTAAGAGATTTTATATGATTTTCTCGCCGAAAAAGCAAGGATTATCTTTACGAAGTCAAACTACTTACTTGTCAACAAAGAAACAACGCTATCCCCGGAAGCTATGTAATAAGTTGCCGAGCGCCAAAACGAGGGAGGTTTCAAATGCTGCCACATGAAATCATAGCGAGTCTTGGGCTTTTTCTCGCTGGAATTGGATTGATCTATACAGGTCGACAAATTCAACAGGCGCGGAAAATTGCGCGCGGCGAGTTTCTGCTTCATCTCGACGAACTATTTGCACAACACAATGATGTCCATCTGCTTCTGCGGCCTGGTGGGGACTACGCAAATGGCGGAAAAAAGCCTGATACTACACAAGAGTGGACCGCCGTTGAAAGGTATATGGGGCTGTTCGAGCGAGTAAAGGCCTTAATTGATGACAAAATAATAGACATAGACACGGTATACAGTTTCTATGGATACCGAGTTTTCAACCTAACTGCTAACGAAACTATCCGGGAATGCAAACTTGTTCAGGAAGAAGAATCCTGGATTGATTTTGTTGAGCTATGGCGAGCATTAGAGGCGTATCGAAAAAGGGCTGTTGCCAAGAAGGTGTGCATATGAATAGCGGTTATATGTATCTGTTATAAAGTTTGATTTGTTTGAAAGGAGAGCGCTTATGAAGAAAATGGGAGCATTACTTATTTTATCAAAGGGAAAGGGGACAGGCAAATTATGCTTCTTAAACGCATACTTAGATAATGAAACAGGAAAGCCAAAGTTAAATCCTGGCCAATGCCGTATTTTAAATGAAAACTTGAACGCGCCATTTATAGACTCTGTAATTGCTTCACAAGAGTCACCTTTCAATCGAGTAAAAGGAGTAGGAAAAATATCTCGCAATAACCAGTATCTATATTTCTATTGGATGATTCAAAATCCTGTAGAAATCCAAGAATTTAAAATAAAATATAAAAATGCATATAACTTGAAATACCGTGGTATGTTGGAAGTGTTAAAAAGTTTTGCACAAAACGAGCACTAAATCAGCTAAAACAGCTTCCAGTAGCCCGCTAGGGCTGTGCCGCTTTTGGGAGGTGTTGTTTAATTGTGCGTTTATATATTTTTGTGGGTTAGGCACATTAACAAATGGAGATTATTAATGCGACATTATCTTGAGTATGCAAATGCTCC
>CAYWDJ010000202.1:0-2377 GCA_964457005.1 uncultured Planctomycetia bacterium | reverse complement strand
TGGATCCGGAAAGGGTAAAGCTTTTGATGGGAAAAATGGGGATAAGAGATTAGGGGGGTGTTTTGGGTAAAAAGAGATATAAACAGGAAGAGAATGAGAAGGTAGAGCAGTCGTCGCAGAAAGCGGGGCCAAAAGCATTGCATTATATCAAGGCTCAGATAACGAAAAAGAATAAGCGAAATATCATCATAGCCTGCGTGCTTGTGTTCATTGTCGGCTTCATGGTGTATGCGAATACGCTCTCTGGTGATTTTATATGGGACGATGAGTACCTCATCCTGAATAATTCCCAGATCAAGAGCTTTAGCCATCTTCCGAATGTTTTTAAGACATATGTGGGATATGGAAGTGAGAACATTAATAATTTTTATCGTCCTTTTCAGGAAATAGCCAATATGGTCGATTATTATTTGTGGGGTCGCGTTCCTTTTGGGTTCCACCTTACAAATAATATTTTACACGCTCTGGTAGGAGTGATGGTGTTCTTGCTGATCTTTTATCTGTGCGGGGATATACTCTTGTCGGGAGTGGCCGCATTGTTTTATACGGTGCACCCGGTACATACGGAGGCAGTGGCGTATATCGCGGGACGGGCTGACTCGTTGTATGCTTTATTCTTCCTGCTTTCTATGGTGGTTTTTATTAGATTTGTGAATAGCATCGTAGACGGCAAGCGAAATCATGTATTGTATTTTTTGTCCATTTTTTTCTTTATATGCTCTCTGCTTTCAAAAGAGATAATAATCGCCATGCCACTCATAGTGTTTACGTATCTTTATTTTATTCTTAGAAAGACAGACCAGCAGGAAGCGTATAAAAAGCTCAGATGGAGCTGGGTCCCGTATTTTCTTATAGTGGTGGTATATGCGTATTTGCGAAGTACGGTGCTTAATTGGGATGATATAGCTCCGCAGTCCATATTTGTAAGGATACCACTTGTCTACAGGCTGCTTACATTTTTTAAGACCATAGTGGTTTATCTTAAACTTCTCGTTTATCCCGTGGGTTTGCATATGGAAAGAGCTATTCCGATAACGAGAAGTATCTTTGAACCCGTCACTTTGGGCGGGTTAGCTTTGGTTTCCGGCATAGTTTATACAGCCTGCAGGCTATATAAAAGAAACAGGCTTGTCGCGTTTGCTATAGTATGGTTCTTTGCTAATCTTGCGCCTGTATCCAATGTTGTTCCCATTAACAGTTTTCTGGCGGAGCATTGGATATATATGGCTTCCGTAGGCGCATTTATTATTGCGGGAGTGATAGTAAAGAAGGGGTACGTTATGATCCCTGTTAAGCCCGTAATGTTAAGGGCAGGATATCTTGTTTTGATTGCCTTGCTTATAGCCGCCTACGCCAGAGCAGCGGTCATAAAGAATCTTGATTGGAAGAATGAAGTAAGTTTTTTCACCAGTACTTTGAAGCATCATCCTAACAATGCCAGGCTCTATCTTAATTTGGGCAACACATATTACGAGAACAAGGATATCGATAAAGCCATCGAGCAGTATAAGAAAGCTATAGAGATAAACAAAGGCTATGCCGTCGCGTATGGAAACATAGGAAGCGCGTATCTGCATACAGGCAGGGACGAGGAGGCAAGGGAGTATATAATAAAGGCATTGAGCATGAAGCCCAATTATCCTATCGCTCACTATAACCTGGGGATGATATACCTTCAAGAAAAGGATTATGCGAAAGCGGAAGCCGAATTACGGCTATCGGTCGAACAGTTACCTCAGTTATATCAGGCATGGAATATGCTTGCCAGAGTCTATTTGAAACAAAAGAAGCCCAAAGAGGCCAAAATGGCTTTTGAGAGGTCGTTGGCGATAATGCCGCATCAGGCTGATGTGAAGAAAATCTTGAGTAAGTTGGACAGATATTAGTGGAAATGTTATAGTTGAGCATTTTAAAAGGTATATTTTTATGCGATGTCAATTTGAGCAGGGAGTGCTGTAGTATATTATTATTAAATGTGTATTTGACAACGTATAATACATGGTGTATATTACCCCTAACAAGTTAAAAAGTTAGAAATTATAGAAAACGGTTAGTAACTAAGTTTTTGTCTTCATAATTTTAAGGAGAAAGTGATGGGTAAAGGAGAAACTGTTCTAAGATCTTTTAGTTTGCTTCCCACCAATGAAAAAGAAAAGAACCGACTTGAAGAGCTTTATGCTTCAAAGGGAAATTTACCCGAAATGCCGGCAAAGAAAGTAATGGGGATAGGATTTGTCGGAGAAGAGATAACCCTTAACTTGGCTAATCTTGAAGGTGAAATCCTGGAGAAAGAAAGTATCCGAACCGGTCTTTTTAAGAATTTCAAAGGAAAGGTGAAGGAGTTTAATGCTATAGTCGATGAGGTTGCCGACAAGAG
>CAYWDJ010000201.1:0-2413 GCA_964457005.1 uncultured Planctomycetia bacterium | reverse complement strand
GGCTGGTACGACAATGAATGGGGTTACTCCAACCGTGTAGTCGATCTTATCGGCAAACTTGTTGGATAATACACGATCTAGATAAAAAATGGGGCTTCTCTTTAGGTGTTAAAGAGAAGTCCCTGATACAATAGGGAGGAAAGATGAAAAAGACACTCAAAGATGTTCAGCTTAAAGATAAAAAGGTTTTAATGCGTGCCGATTTTAATGTGCCGCTTGATAAAGAAGGAAAAATAACAGACGACAGCAGAATAGCCGCCTCTCTGCCTTCAATAAAATACATACTCGAGAACGGTGGGAAACTTATCCTGATGAGCCATATGGGCCGTCCAAAGGGTGAGGTTAAGCCTGAGTTTAGTTTAGACCCGGTGGCAAAACATCTTTCAACACTCCTTGGAAAAGAAGTTAAGAAATTGAACGACTGTATAGGCGAGGAAATCGAAGCGGAAGTGGCCGCTATGAAAGACGGGGATATCATTCTTCTCGAGAACCTTAGGTTCTACAAGGAAGAAACCAACAACGATCCGGAATTCGCGAAAAAACTGGCGTCATTAGGAGATATTTTTGTTATGGATGCTTTTGGCACATGCCACAGAGCGCATGCTTCGACCGAAGGGGTTACTCATTATCTGCCCAGCGTGGCCGGGTTTCTTGTGCAGAAAGAGATCGAATATTTTGGAAAAGTAACAACAAATCCGGATCACCCGTACACACTTATCCTTGGCGGAGCAAAGGTTGCAGACAAGATACCGGTTATAGAGAATATGCTCGACAAAATTGATAACCTGTTGATAGGCGGTGCCATGGCGTATACGTTCCTTAAGTCCCGCATGAAGGGCATAGGAGCTTCAAGGGTTGAGAACGATATGATGGATACGGTTGAGGCTATCTTTAAAAAAGCCAGTGCTAATAACGTAAGTATTTTTCTTCCTCAGGACCATGTGGTGGCACAGGAGATTGCAGAGGGAGCTAAAATACAGGTAGAAAAAGAACATATCTCAGACGGATGGATGGGGCTTGATATAGGCCCGGAGACCATAAAAAGTTTCGAAGATGTGCTTAAAAAATCAAAAACCATAGTATGGAACGGCCCGGTAGGCCTTTTTGAAATGAAAGAGTTCGCGAAGGGCACGAATGAGCTTGCAAAGTTCATTTCAAAGCTGGATGCGACAACCGTAATTGGAGGCGGAGATACGGCGGCCGCCATAAACCAGCTTGGGCTGGGCGGCAAGATGTCGCATATGTCAACAGGCGGCGGGGCTTCACTTGAATATCTTGAAGGTAAGGTCCTTCCGGGTATAGACGCGTTGAACGATGTGGAATAAGCTGTAAGCTGTAAGCTTTAAGCTATAAGTGATAATTTTATTGGATCCCCGCTTTCGCGGGGATGACACAACACTTAAGGAGATAGTCATGAGAAGACCGGTTATAGCAGGAAACTGGAAAATGTATAAGGATGTTAATGAGTCAGTAGAACTGGTTAACGCTATTAAGAGAAATGTATCTGATATAGAGAACGTTGATGTCATCGTTTGTCCTCCGTTCACAAACCTCGGAGAGGTAAGTGAGATGGTCACAGATTCAAATATAGGCCTTGGCGCCCAGAATTGTTACTGGGAAACTGAGGGAGCATTTACAGGGGAAGTGGCTGTTCCAATGCTTAAGAGCATAGGGTGCAAATATGTTATTATAGGACACTCTGAAAGAAGACAGTATTTCGGTGAGACTGATGAGACGGTCAACAAGAAGATAAAGGCGGCGATAGAGGGAGGCCTCATTCCCATACTGTGTGTGGGAGAGACTCTTGAAGAAAGAGAAGCCGGTAAGACCATGGATGTTGTTACGAAGCAGATAACGGATAGCCTTAAGGGTTTTGACGAAGCATATCTGGATACGCTCATAATCGCGTATGAACCGGTGTGGGCGATAGGTACAGGCAAAACAGCTTCGCCACAGCAGGCCCAGGAAATTCATGCCAATATAAGAGCTCTTCTGAAAGATATTTTTTCAGAAACATTTGCTTCCAGTAAGGCACTTCTTTACGGAGGCAGTGTGAAACCTGATAATGTTGTTGAACTTATGAATGAAGCAGACATAGATGGCGGCCTTATAGGTGGAGCCAGCTTGAAATCTGATAGTTTTGCTGATATAATCAAGAAAACTTCAGAGATATACTGAAATTAAAAATTAAAGATCCAAAATTAAAAAGGAAAATCTAAAAGTAAAAATTGAAAATTAGGAGAGAAGCTCTAGATTTTTAATTTTGTATTTTTAATTGAAACGCATAGTTTAACTAGGAGAATATATGTATATATTTTTAATAGTGATTCATATTTTAGCTTGTTTGGTGCTTATATCTGTAATTTTATTACATGCCGGAAGAGGCGGTGGATTGACAGAGGCTGCCGGCGGA
>CAYWDJ010000200.1:0-2415 GCA_964457005.1 uncultured Planctomycetia bacterium | reverse complement strand
CACCCTCAAAAAAGTGGATCTAAGGCCGAAAAACCGCCCTGTTTGGAGCCTTTAAGTTATAATATCACATAGTTAGCTTGGTCCGACCCCAAGAGCCCATTTACAAAATTTGCATAAATGTTGAGATGTGTGAAATGTGTAGGCCTGACACCCATGCCCTTTTAAAAAGGAAAAGAGCATAACAAACGAGTAAACCAGATGGGAGATAATCCTGCGGTTTGCGTTAAAGTCAGTAGCTCATGATAGATTTTTCGGCCCGCTGGTTACTCGTAGCTGTTGGGCAGTTGAGATGCGAAACATTATGCAAGGGGGGGAGATCCCCATCGACAAAAAGTCACAAGCGCACAGGGATGTTTTTATACAGAGAGAACACCTAATGACATCGAATCGTGATTTCGAAGAAATCAAGCTCGGCCATGGCATAGGCTCGCCTGAGGGGGACAGCAACTGTGAGGCAATTCAGTTCACGGAATAAAAGCGGGGAGCCGTGCGCGTGGGCCTGGGTCAAACCTTGATTTGTGCATTATAGGCTAAAGGCCATCATGTAAGCCACTTTTGGGGCATGCACCCTACAGCAAATCATACATTATCGAAAGTAAGTGGCATTGTGCGCTAATCATGATTTGACCTCAGGCCTTATCCTATGTTTCCTTTGCCCAAAAGGGAATTTAAAGAAATGAAAATAAGGAGGTTATTATGACAAAGCTCACGGACGAAGCCAAAAAGGCAATCGGAGAAATACGCCCGTCGTTGTTGGCTACCGCAAGCAGGACCGGAAACCTGCCGCTTCACGTTGACCGGAAGGGTCGTGCGGTTTCTGGGGTTGTCCAGCGAGTTTAAAGCTCGAATTGTCTGCAGGGTCGGTCGCCTTGGTTTCCCTTCCGGCAAGTGAGCTTTATGTTAAACAAGAAAAGGAAAGCATTATTGAGGAGGAGAAGATGACTAAAGATCTAATCAGTTTGAGCGCAATTAATAAAGCTTACGGCGCACTATCCAATCTTTCCAGGATTACCCTTAGATGCAGCAACAACTGTATGTATATTATATGTTTTATTTTATGCCTGACTATCTCCCTGATCCTTCTAACGGGAAATGCCAGTGCAGATATGGTATACGGGCACGTTAAAAATAGTGGAATGTCGGACAGTGATATTACATTTTATTATAACGGAGTTATGGAGAACGGGGAACTCTCTCATATAGATGAGAAAGGCAACTATAGTATTAACCTGAGAAAAGAGGGAATTTATAAAGTAGTACATGGAAATGGTAAGGAAACCTGGATTAAGAGTTCCTCTTCACCTGTGCGTCATGATCTTAGATTTAAATAATTTTATAAGAAGAGAGGGGAAGAAAATGTCAGACGGGGCAAGCGGAGGTCATAATGCCGGTACAAGTTCCGGTAAGCAACGGTCAAGAATCCTTGATGTGTTAGATACAATTGCAAAATTGGCTGCAGCAGCGGCAATTGTTTTCGGTGCTCATATTGCAAGCACATATGAATCAAAGATGACCGCCATCAGCATCATGAGTGAGCGTGAGCAGGCTGAAAGTCATTTGCGGGCTACCATGTTTAGTAACCTTATTAGCCCGATTACCGGTCCTGTAGAAAAAAGTAAGGATATCCCTGCTGAACGGCTGAAGCTTTTAACAGAATTACTTGCTCTTAATTTTCATGAGCATTTTGAATTTAAGCCTTTACTTGAATATGTAGATAAAAGCCTGTTAACAGAGGAAAGCAAGAGTTCCTTACGGTCTATTGCGCGCCGGGTGACTGACAGGCAGGTTGCGTCATTGCTTAATGGCGGGAGTGGTAATGATCGGACCAAGATTAAACAGTTAATATTTATTGAGAAAATCAACCCGGAAATTTTAGGGCCGGAAAAAGCTTATTTTGAATCGCTAATGGTAAATGACGCCGCAAATTTCGGATCATATATTGCATGTAGATCGCCGGATGGTAAATGGACCCTGGATATAACTGTTAAGAATCTTGTCATGAAAAACGGGCATGCACTCCCGGAGATATTTATTATTATAAGAAACTCTGAAAAACATCTGAGTGATATTATAAAGACTTTTACGCTCACATATTTTGATTTTCCTGTGACTGATAATACACTGCTTTCTGACGGAAACCGATTTTCAGTTGTCATAGAAAAAATAGAGGACAATCAGGCAAAACTTAAACTTATCTGGTTTCCAAAAAATTATTTTACTGCCCGTGAACGGCCAGTAAATTACAACAAGATGCTTGAAAATCTAGGAGTTAGCAAAGATACACCAAATGAACACCTTTAACTGGTCAAAAGCTGAAAAGAAGATTACTAAAGAAGCGTTTGATAAGGCTTATCAACGTGAGAGTCAATGTCATTAACTTAACGAACAGATTTATAGCAGAGGTAGAAGCATCTC
>CAYWDJ010000199.1:0-2419 GCA_964457005.1 uncultured Planctomycetia bacterium | reverse complement strand
CCAAAAGCTTCCCGATATTGGATTCGTTCTCCGCCATGCTCCCGGCGATCTTTCTGAAATCATCAAGGTTTTTGTTGTAGAGAGGTTCATCTTCCACTCCGTAAAGCAGAACATCGACATTATCTCGCGTTACCGAGAAGAACTCTCCGGCGGAAAGAATACCTTCGGACATTAAAAATTCGGCTGTCTCCGCTCGAACCTCTTTATCCGGAAAAGTTTTTAAAATGGATGTATCAAGATACCCTTCGGCCCCTTCGAGAGCAATGAGCTGTACATTGTAATCTGATACGACTGAATCAAGTATGTTTACAATCGAGTGCTGGGCGGCAACTGAGGCATGCGCGTCCTGTATGTTTATAATTACTTCATCAGCGTCGGCATAATAAGAATCACCTATCTCGGCAAGGTCATATGGAATGTGATACCCGTTTAAAAGATCCCTGGCATCCGGTTTTGGCATAGGTGCGGACTCTCCCCACACCGGCCTGCCTTCCTGGCTCCAACCAGTATTCACAAACAGGAATACAGCGATCGTAATGATCGCTATCACCTTTATTGTTCTGCTTTTTCTTATCATATTGTTTAAGAATCTTACTTTCATTAAAACTAACTAATCATATTAGTTATATAGTAACATAATAATACGAGCTATTCAATCTATCGATATTAAGCTTTTTTATCTTTAACAAAACCTTCCCCCGATAATCCTTCCCTCTTATTGTAAGTGCTTTAAAATAAACAACTTAAAAAAAATGGCCCTCATCAGGCAATTTACTTGCCCGATAAGAGCCCTTTTTTTATTGGGGTTGCCCGAGAAAACTCGAGCAATTGGGGGGTCCCCAATATTACGCTTGAGTTAAAACATCCTCCATGTATTGTTCATATATTCTCGCCTCCGCCTCTATATCGATCCTGACATCATAAAGGCCTTTGCCCTGTATCTCAATCAATTCGCCATCAGGAATAACACAAGCCATAAGGTTAGCTATTTCTCTCTTCTCCACCATGCTTTTCACTTTATTCAAACTTTTTTCATTCATACCGCTTAACTCTGGATTAATAAGATCGATCATATCTTCTTCCGCAGTCTTAACAAAACCTTTTATAATTGCTTCCAGCTTAGCAGCATCAATATTGTTCGTACCGGCAATACCTGGAAGATCTTCTCTAGAATAAAAATCAAAACTCCCTGCCATCCTTCCATAATCATTTGAATCGTTAAAAATAGTATATCCAGCTATACTGCGTGAATACACATGATAAACACCCTCGTCAACCAAAGAAACTTTTCTATACGGCATGATATCCCCATATTTTACAGTGTTCTCCTAAAAAATCTGCACCTATACAAACCCTACTATGTCTAGACACTTCTTTTAGTAAAAATCCTGCACAATAGTTCCGGGATAGTTTTTAACCCGAAACTATATTGGTGAATTAGAGTGAGTGGAGAAAACTAAGGCGCTGCTGATACAAGTCATGCGTTTTTGTTGTCAATATTTCCGGTCTGGGAAGAAATTCCACGAATCGGTTTTGCGGGTTATATACCCTTATCAGAGGAATGCCTCCATCAGGTATAGCAGCTTTGCCATACGCCAGCTCTATCATGAGAATGACCATCTCAAACATCTGGCTGGAGTACAGTTCGCCCAGGCTTCCGTCATCGGCATGTTTAACGATCTCGCTCGGGTCCACTGCCGCAAGAAAGGGTTTCTTCTCCACGTCTTTTATTCTCATTGCGTGTGACATACCTACAAATTTTGCCATAACATCATCCGAGGCCATGAAAAGTAAATTCGACATATCCTCGGGTTCAGCGCCTACACTACGCATAACCTCGTCAATTATCGTTTCAGGACTTTCGTGAATGATCACTATATTGGATAGATCATCAAAACCCATATTACCGAGTTCCACGGCAAACGATTTGATCTCTTTCAGCATCGGGTTGATAAGGCCGTGCTGCGGCGTGCCGCGTTCCATCCCGGGCACCCAGTTCGTTTCAAGAGCTATAATAAGATCCTTCCCTTTTCTTCTAGCTTGCCTGGCCAAAACCATGAGCCCCGCCCTATAGGCATCGGGTTCCAGCTTAATAAGGTTCTTCTTTATAAATTCATAAGACTCCACGACAGACCCCGGCACCTGCTCCCCTTCGGGAAGGTTAGCTACGGTTTGTTCATACGCAGCGATATGGGCCTTAATTTCATTCATCATTATAATAGTATGGCCTTTTCTATCAACTCCCAAAATACGTATCCCGGCATCCTCTCCTACAACAGACTCATTCAGGTATGCAACAATGTCATTAGCCGCCTTCTCAAGACGCGCCCTGTTATTATTGGGATCGACTTTTCCAGAAACCAATACTGCTGACACTACAGGCTTAACCGGCTCCTGAGCATACTCCACAACTTCAGGT
>CAYWDJ010000198.1:0-2419 GCA_964457005.1 uncultured Planctomycetia bacterium | reverse complement strand
ACGACCATACCGACCGCTTCCCTGTCGTCATCGTTTCCGGTAATAATGATCGTAGCTCCTTCTTCAGATACCAGACGATCCGCCAGTTGAGCGAACTTTTCAGCCGGCCATCTCTTAAGATGACTTTTTGCTCCCGGGTTTATGACTACCATCTTTGATGGTTTTCCGCCTACATACTCATTAACACGTTCCAGGTCTCCGGGATCCTCAGGGAGATAGAACTCTGTGTTCTCAAAAACATCCGGCACGATATATCCGATCTTTGAAAGATGTTCTTCCCTTTTGTGCACAACTCCCGCGGGTTTGCCAAAGCGGGATCGGAACTTTGCCCCGATAACGAACGGTAGAAGGGAATTCTTAAGATCAACAATTAGATCATAGTGTTCTTTTCTCAGGCTGAAGATCTGCGCGATCCTTTGCACCATACCGGGCCTCCTGGTCCGTACAATTATTTTATTTACAGCCGGATGCCCCTTAAAAACGAGCTCTCCCGGAGCTCCTGTAATAATATCGATCTTTGCATTTGGGAATTCCGTGTACAGTTTTGTCAACACCGGGGTGGTAAGGATTATGTCCCCCAGATTGCTTAAGCTTATAAAGAGTATCTTTTTTACATTGTCTGAATTGATCATATTCCTCGCAGGACTTTATCCGCCGCATCAAACACGGCATCCACCGTTATCGATCTCATGCATTCAAAATCTTTATCACAGTCATCCACATAGCACGGTATAACACAACCCACATCCTTGGACCTTATTACTATATTTGTACCCTGCCCCCTCGGTCCGGTTATTCCAGGAGATGTCGGTCCAAAAAGACCTATGGTCACGGTTTTACACGCGGACGCAAGGTGCAGCGGACCCGAATCGGCGCTTATTACGATATCGGATCTTTTAAAAAATACGGCCAGTTCATTGATCCCTGTAAGTCCGGCGATAGACCTGCATCTTTCCCCTGTTCCGTTAACAATAGTGTCAGCCAACCCTACATCCTTCTTTGCTCCTGTGACGACTATTTCCACATCACTGTGATGCTTTAGGATCTTCTTTGCGAGCGCCACATAATTTTCGGCAGGCCACCTCTTTGCGTCCCAGTTCCCTCCGGGGTTAAAAACAACTACCGTTCTTTCCCCTATTTCCTTTTGATGCAGGATCTGGTCCAGCCTCTCTTCATCCTCAGGTATAGTAAAATACTCATATGTTCCATCGGCCTTTTCAATCCCGGCAGCCGCCGCCAGCGCCAGCACATGGTCCGCCCTGTGAATAGTGTCCTCCGGCATATCCATTTCCGTTGTAAGTTTTCCGCTTTTCCCGGCAAATCCTATCCTATTCTTTATGCCCGCCAATTTAGAAATAATGCATTTTGTTTTTGAAGGCTTAAGAAAGAATGCTGTGTCGTACTTCTCTCTTTTTATCATCCTTGTAAATTTAATTCTCTCACCAAGAGATGTCAGCTTATTATTATCGGTTAGAACGTGTATATCATTTATCCATGGATTATTGACCAGGAGGTCGGCATAACGGGGAACCACAACACACGCGATATAGGCGTCCGGAAAGGCTTTTCTTATCGCTCGAAGAAAAGGCAGAGAAAAAAGTATGTCCCCAAGCCAGTTAAGCTCGAATATTAGTATCCTCTTGAATTTATCCATATCTTAATGTGTAGAGTGTTTATCCAACACACTACGGTAAACCGCTATTGTTTTGGCAACAGACTCTTCCATTGAAAAATTACGTATGGCTTTTTCTCTGGCCATATTCGCATAATACTCTCTCAGTTCCGGATTATCGACCAGGCTCAGGATAGCGTCTCTCAGCGCTATCGGGTCTTCGCTTGGAACAAGAATGCCGTCCTTACCACTTTCAATAAGCTCGGAAAGACCGCCTACATCACTGGCCACGCAAGCCCGTCCGGCAGCCATCGCTTCCATAAGAGACAAACCCAACCCTTCATGTAGAGAAGGCAGACAAAAAATATCTATAAGAGACAGATACCCGTCCATACTGCTCCCTCCGGGATCCATAAAAACTCTGTCCCGCAGCCCAAGTGCGGCTATCTGCTTTAAAAGCGCTTTTTTCTCAGGACCGTCTCCAACCAGAAGAAGCTGTGCATCCGACTTGACAATGACCTGACTAAAAGCCTCGAGTAAATACTTATAGCCTTTTACCGAAGAAAGACGTCCAACTGACCCGATAACGATCTTATTCAGGTCAAGCCCAAAAGCGTCCGCGATAAACTTTTTCTTCTCGGAGTCTATTTCCAGGTATTTATCTATTTCAATGCCGTTATAAACAAGTTCCGTGTTTTCCTCAGGGACACCAAAGTCATCAACAAGATGCTCCTGAACACTTTTGCTTATGGCTATGGACCTGTCTCCCCATGCGGGAAGAACCTTTCGGCCGAACTTAAGATAATT
>CAYWDJ010000197.1:0-2424 GCA_964457005.1 uncultured Planctomycetia bacterium | reverse complement strand
GGACCATGGCTTCCTGTCCCGCGTCCAACCCTGATGTCTCCTGAACGAAAACAACAACGGGGTTCTCCCTGAACCTGGCGTTTCTCACAACATTTCCGGACTTTTCATACAAATACTCAAGGTTCTTTTCTCTAGCTGTCGCTTGGACAATACTTTCAACTTCGGGGGAGATCGTTGCCTCGTACTGCGTCCCCGCAAGGCTCTCTAAGAACATTGACGAAACCTGCTCTAACAATGTGTCCGTATGCCCGTCATATTCAGGAATGTTAAGGCCAAGGGTCTCGAATAATTTTTGTCTGTCAGAAGAGACTTTTCTTTTATTCAAGAAAAAGGTTCCCAGGTCCAGCAATATTACTTTGCCGTCTTTATACACGAAATTTGTGAGGTTTCCGTCCCACAACATAAGTCCTTTACTCTCAAAGTACATGGCGATTCCCGTAAGCTGCTCAATGATCGATCTTATCTCGTCGGCGGTGATCTCCTCAAAAAGGTCACCCTTTATTTCGCGGGCGTCTTCAATGATTTCCAAAGCCACATAAGGCTCACCGTTCGAAACTGCAGCATAGTATATTTCCGGGATAAAATCAATTTTCGGATCTCTCGAATCTTCCTGTACGACCATGGCAGTCATGACATCGAGTTTTTTGATATTCTCTCTTGCTATATCGAGAGTATCTTCCATTCCCCCAAGTATTCCCCCCGCCATCTTTAAAGCATAGACTTTACCGTCGGTATCCTTGACCTTGTATACTGTCGCGCTCATTCCCTCTCCCAGCACATCAAGGATCTTTATCTCATCGGGATCGACTCCCATATTTTTAAAACGTTTCCTCAGGGCCTCATTCATAATCCCGTTATCTTCTTCCCCATCATTGTCCGGGAGGCCTGCATCTCGAGCGCCATCGTCATCCTCGGAGAGATCAACATTTCCCGCTCCATCGTCTTCACCAAACTCCGATGTATTATTCTTATGAACATCAACCGCACTCAACTTTCCGTCTTTATAACTTAAATACCCCACGCCATGTCCGGCAGCGTAAGCAATATAATGCTTACCCGGGATGATCTCGGAATAAAACCCATCCGCGGGAACAAGGAGCGCGTTATGGCCTACCACCAGCATTTTACCGCCAACTCTGGACAAGAAAGCATCCACATCCTTGGCATTATACGATTTATCCGGCTGATCTTCGTCCTCATACCTGTAAAACAAAGCATTGAAAACATCGGGGTCATCCATATCCGACACATCGAGCCCCCTTATCTCTTCAAGTGAAATATTCCCTTTAAATGGAGCGGCATGAAGAACCGTAAGGCCGTTATTCGTCCTTGCCATTATGGGTAGCGAGGCCACATATTGATTATAGTTTTCAACATACAGATCCCCGAATTCCATTTTTAAAGCTTTTTCATATTCAACACCCTGCAATACGCCTTCCTTGTGGAATTTGTCCGAAAGAGGATCATGGTTACCTGCGACATAAAAGACATTATCGGGATTTTCCCTCATAAGCTGAAGAATAAATCTGTTGATCCTCAAAGAAGATCCCATGTCGGACAGTTTTCTTTTGAGCTCATCTTCCGTCTCATAATCGACCATATCAGGATGAACAGCATCGCCGTCTATCAGAAGAATAATTTCACCTCTTTTTATCCTTGCGTAATTATCATTGTGCCCTAAGATACCCTTCAGGTTGTCCAGCCTTCCATGAAGATCTCCGACAACAATGATCTCCTTATCGTCCGGGAGATCAAGGACCGCTCCGTTTCGATATTTTGAATTGTAATTATTCTTTATGACTTCACTTATCCTGACCGTTTCCTCCAACTGTTTTGAAATAACTACTTTCGGAGTCGTTGTATACCCGTCTCTCAGATTTCCAAGGACCTGCTTTACCCTGGGAGACAACAGCCACTTCTGCCAATTATCCCCGCCAAAAATACTCCCCATGAGGGGAATCTTTTCCTCTTTCAGCATTTCGTTTATTATTCCGATCGTTTCATACAATTCCGAGCTTAAAATGAGTGCCGGATCCCGCGTTAAACGTGACTGTTTGTTCAATTTCTCATACGCAGATATCATGTAAAGAATACCGGCCGCTTCCCAGCTTGTCAGGTCTGTTGTCTTTTTCCTGCCTAGCAATACATCTTCACCTTCCGCTTCAGAACCATTGACTATATGAACTATCGCCTCAACATACCGCAGCTCCGCGTGCGTTAGATGGCCGCCCTCAAGCCTTTCCATGCTATTTACGTATTCATCATATCTCTGACCGAATAATTTTTCCTGAATACCAAGCTCCTCCTCAAGGTACTCTCTGGGCGCTACTCCTTCAGGCAACATCTCAGGATGCCTGCTCAAATAGATCTCCGCCACCTGATTAAAAAGAGTTATGGTAAAGGTATCGTCAAATTTTATAAGCA
>CAYWDJ010000196.1:0-2502 GCA_964457005.1 uncultured Planctomycetia bacterium | reverse complement strand
TCCGAGTGTTATGTCGCGCCTTTCAGATCTTGTCAGAAACTCCGGATGCACCCGCCGTTATGGCCGGGTTTAATCCATATTTATTTGTTTCACAAATGCCATAATCATAAAAAGGTATTTCATCAAGCTTTTCAATAAAATCATATTGGAATAATTGTCCACTCTCAACCTTTCTCCGCGTAATCCAAGAGGAATTTTCTTCAAGGTGCTGCAATTTATCATCGGCTTTGACAAGACCTAACAGAGGCTTTTCACCCTCACCATAGCAAAGAGCGTCAAAGCACATACTGTCTCTAAATATTTCATTATACATATTTGCTGGTACGCCTCCGCCTGCGACTATAACAGCACTGGGAAATATATCATGGCAGCACTGCGCAATATCCAACACATTCCGATATGACGGCGTAAATAATGCGGATATGCCTATTATGCTTGGAGTATAATCCAGCCATCCTGGCGCTGAAAGAAAGTCAAAGAAGAAGTCTGCAAAAGAACGGAATTCAAAGTTTTCTAATTTATTTAAGACAATATTAAAATCTATAAGTTGAGTTTCTACTGCTGTATGTTTTTTCACATACGCGCTTAAAGACAGCACACCTAAAGGCATGTCAGTAAGTACACTTCCAAAGTTGCCGTATTTTTTATGTACTATTCTTTCGTTGTAGGAAGGGTTGATAAACTGTTTAAAACTAATATGTGGCGGAACTATAAACAAAATCTTATCCATTATTACCTCTCAGGCAGTGAGAATATCAAATAACTTCCAATCCAAAATCTCTCAATATAGAGACATTCATATTTCTATCAAATTTCTGTCGTATAATCCCTGCTACCTCATCGGAGTAACTTGCCGTCATTACAATAACAGCATCTACCGGGTCTGAGTTAAGTGCTTCTGGAGAAACTATTGGGATATGTGTGGCCGGTGTATATTTATCCTGTTTGAATGTTGCAGAGTCAACGACATACCTAATTTTGTCGGCCAAATTCATTAAAGAAATAATTGCAAGCGCCTGGTGCCCGGCGCCCCATATTGCTACCTTTTTATCCTTAAAACGACGAATATATTCTTCTATTTCATTTTTAAGTTTAGCCTGGTATTTATAAAAGTGTGATAGGTCCAGCTTTCTTTTTACCCCGTTAGAAATCTCAGCAACTTTTATTTCTTTTGTCCATTCTGCTTTTTTACCTTTTCCCGCGTAATTTCTAACGGGGCGGACGAAAGCAGAAATAATGTAATCGTGCCATATTTCCTTACAGTCAACAATTTCAAACCCATTTAGCCTTAATGTTGTATTTAAAGTTTCCATGGTAAAATAAAACAGATGATCACATATAAATTCAGAGAAAAGTTTGTTTCGCAAAATCATATCAAAATTTGGCACCTCGACAAGTCCGACAGCAGCATCTGCCAAATTGTTATATATTTCTGTAAGAGTCGAATTTGGGTCAGGCAGGTGTTCAAGAAAATTCAATATAAAAAAGGCGTCAAATGGGGCATCTTTTAATTCATCATTACCTCTTTCAATAAACCCTTTTGAAACTTTTAATCCGTCTTTAACACAATGTTTGACTGAGTCCTCTGAATATTCCAATCCATAAGCATCTACACCGCACTTCTGTATAAGGGAGAGGAACTCTCCACGGCCACAGCCTATTTCAATAACTTTTTTCCCTTCGAGAGAAAAATCTTGTATAAAGCTACTGAACTGCTTTACACGGAAGGCTCTCATTTCATCCGAAAAGGGAGCGGCGCGTATAACCTCCTTATAATATGGAACGGGATCATTGCTCAACTGCACCAATCCACAACCTGAACACTGACAGACCTCCAGCTAAATACCCTTATCGCTTTCAAGCGACGCTGCGTCTGGCAAGAATTGGGCTGCCTTTGGCATATTCTCGTATCGCAGTAATGGTTCTTTGAAAAAATGATGACCGCACACTCTGCATTTGCTTGTTGGCATCAAAATCTTCCTTCAGCTTCGCGGATGCAACATATTTTTTTTGAACTCTTCCCTATCCAGAAACGGCCACAGATCTTCCATGGGTTTTGAAACAATCCGCCCGTCCGGCAACACCTGGGAAGACACCCTCGGTGAGGTGGGTACATCGGGATCCGACAAAAGGTCGCAGATTACCGTTCCCTCGGTTTGGATAACTTCTATCACTTTCTCTTTCAGGTTTCTCTGGTTTTCTATACGGGTTGCATTCAGACCGTAAGCGCTCGCGACACGACAGATATCCGGTAATGTCAGCCCGCTTTGGGGATCGCAGCAAATGTATCGACCATTAAAATGATTTTCCTGCATCGCTCTTATGGAGCCATACCCGTTGTTGTTCAAAATAAAGATTTTTATTGGGAGTTGAAGTCGTGCTAAAGTTTCTAATTCCTGGATATTATGCTGTAATCCACCATCGCCGATTATACTTACTGTCCGTCGTCTCCCGCTGGCAAGGCAGGCGCCCATGGAAGCCGGCAGCCCAAACCCCATTGCC
>CAYWDJ010000195.1:0-2502 GCA_964457005.1 uncultured Planctomycetia bacterium | reverse complement strand
AAAAATTAAACCCTTCTTTGCATGTAACCATAATCAGGGAACAGGAAGAAAAAGGACTTTTAACTAGATGTGCGACGCCGTATATCTGTTGTGGGAATGTTATGGTAGAGCCTTCATATAAAGATGATGATATTTTCATAAGCCAGGGAATACAATTGGTAAATGTTAAAGCGGTGAGTGTTGACAGAGGCGAAAAGATAGTAACCACTGCTGATGGGAAAACTTATCCGTATGATAAGCTTGTTTTAGCGACAGGAGCGAAACCGACTACCTTACCTGTTTCTGGTATCAACTTGCCGGGAGTATTTTCCCTACGGACAAGCGACGATGCCGTAAATATTCTACACTGGATAAATTCCAAGCGGGTAAAAAATGCCGTATTGATAGGTGCCGGTGCTATAGGAACGGAGATTGCTTATCTGGCTTCCCGGCATGGAGTAAATGTTATATTGGTTGAAATGCTTGAGCATGTTATGCAAGGTATTCTGGATACGGATATGAGTAAAGAAGTAGAAGCATATATGAAAGAACAAGGCATTGATTTGCGATTGAATCAAAGGGTAAAAGCAATTACCGGCAAAAAAGAGATAGAAAGGGTAGTGCTTTCTTCAAACGAAGAAATAAGCGCGGAAATGGTGATCATTTCAGCTGGGACAGCGCCGAATAGTGAATTGGCCGAGAAGGCAGGTCTTGAAATGGGGGAATTGGGGCTAAAGGTGGATAGTTATCTGCGGACTTCTGATCTCGATATTTATGCCGGAGGCGACCTTATTCAATATCAAAGTTACATTACCGGTAAACCCATTCTTGGACAGTTGCGTCCGAACGCGGTGATCGGTGGCAGGATAATAGCCAAGAACATCTTAGGGTATGAAGTGAAATTTCCGCCGTTACTTAACAGCTTTGCTACAAAGTTTTTTGATAAGTCGATCGCGGGAACAGGGCTCACTGAAGCGGAAGCAAAAAGTGAAGATATTGATGTGATCAGTGCCACGCAAGTTTCAGCGAGTAAACACTCCATGATGAGAGAAAAGAAGCCCTATACCGTTAAGCTGGTGTTTAATAAAAAAAGTGAAAAGATCATTGGAGGACAGATCCTCAGCAATGATGAGCTTCCCGTGAAACATATTGACATGATAGCCCTGGCAATAAGATGTGGTTTATCAGCGATGGAGTTGACAACATTGAGATGTGCGGGACAGCCGGAATTATCTTCCGATCCGGGTGCAGAACCGATATCGTTAGCAGCTGAAAAGGTCTTTCAAAATTTTGTAAGAAAGAATCCAAAAAAACGATGAATATCGTGATAAGGATTACATGTTAAGGTAAGGAGGTTTTAAGATGCCCTGGGTTGACGTAAAAAAGTGTACTGGTTGCAGAATGTGTGTAGAAAAGTGTCCAGTGAATACGATAACAATAGCAGATGAAAAAGCAAAGATAAATATGAAAGAATGTATCCGTTGCGGTATTTGCCATAGTGTATGTCTAGAAGAAGCAGTAAGACATGATAGCGAGAAAATACCCGATGATGTGAAGACAAATGTGGAGATGACCAGAAAATTTATGGAACTTTGCGCAAAATATCTTGGTGAGGATAAAGAAAAAGATAAATGTCTTGCAAGAATGAAAAAATATTTTAATAAAGAAAAAATTGTTGCGGAAAAAACCCTGAACGAACTCGAGAAAATGAAATGATGAAAAGCACATTCAAATTTTGTCCTTTATGCAAAGATCATTTGCAAAGGGTTCGGATCGATGCCCGCATGAGATCAGTTTGCCGGAAATGTGGCTGGGTAGATTATGAAAACCCCCTACCGGTTGCGGTTTGTGCAGCGATAAATGACCGTGGCAAAATACTTATAACTAAACGCAATCTTGAACCCGGCTATAATAAATGGGCCCTGCCCGGAGGCTTTATTGAGTCACATGAAACTCCTGAAAAGGCTTGCTTGCGTGAGCTTGAAGAAGAGACAGGGGTAAAAGGGGAAGTAAACAGGCTGCTAGGGGTTTATGTTTACAAGAGCAAAAAATATGGGTCTATACTTATCATAGGTTACGTTGTTAATGTTTTGAAGGAGCGTATTTTTTTGAGTGATGAGTTGAAAGAAGCGATATTCGTAAACCGGCAAGATATTCCCTATATTCCCTTTGTGAGTCACAGAAAGATGATTGAAGAGGTGTTTAAAAAAAACTAAAATGAACAAACAAATTTTAAAAGAACTAAAAAATCATGCTCCTTTTACTGTTTTTGGAGCTGTTACAGGGATTGCAATTGTGATATTTTGTCAAAAAATACCTTTTAAAGTTTCTTATAATATTTTTTACATCCTTCATCCTATACATGTTCTTTTGAGTGCTCTTGTGACGACGTCGATGTATGAACTTCACAAATGTGGGCGTCTCAGGTGGAAATGTAATCTGTGGGTTTTGCTTGGCATAGGGTATGCGGGGTCTATAGGGATAGCGACATTGAGTGATTCGATCATACCGTATTTGGGCGAG
>CAYWDJ010000194.1:0-2532 GCA_964457005.1 uncultured Planctomycetia bacterium | reverse complement strand
TTCAAGATGGTAGAGACAGTACGCTGGAATTAGCAAATCTTAGTGCCTTTTTTACGCGTATTATTGAGAGATATAAGAAAGTGAAGAAGGAACCCAATATTAGCAAAATGCAGGCAGAAGTTGCTATTATATATGAAGAAATACGCAAAAAGGTGATAATGCCTTTAACTGTTAGGCGAACGCGAACCGATTTAAAGGAAAATGATGCATACTGGCAGGATATAATCAAACAAGGGATTGTCTTTCCTGATGTAGAGAAACCAGTTAAGCTTTTATATCAATTGGATTTAGTTTTAGAAGGCTTGTATGACAAGACGATGGAATATCTTGCAGATGAAAAAACAGGTTTAACATATAATAGATATAAGGCAATTGCCTATTTAGTTCCACACAAGAAGCAGAAATATCAGTTTGCAGATTTGATTTCAAGCCAGTTAGCAAAAATCATGAAAACTATGCTTGTTAAGCGGATAGATAGTAGTTTTTTTGCATTTACCAGATCAGTACAAAGGTTTTACAGGGCAAATAAAGCAATGATCAAAATGTATGAGAATGGCAAAATTTATATTGCTCCTAATCTCAAAGTGACTGAATACATAATGGAAGATAGGGAAGAAGAACTGCTTGATTTGATCTTGGAGAATCAGTTAACTGACCCGACAATTGAAATATGCCAACCTTCTGATTTCTTGGATGGATTTAAAGAGGGATTATATAAAGATGATAACTTATTAAAGAAAATGGTAGATGGCTGGACTAAAACTACAGATGATCCCAAACTGGACAAGTTCATTTACGAGTTACGCAACGGACTAATGGATAAAAAAATCAATCAGGAAGGAAAACTGGTAGTTTTTTCAGAATCAGCGGAGACAACTGAATATATTGAAAAGAAATTAAAAGAAGAAGGTTTTAAGAGAATACTTACGATTACTTCCAAAAATCGGAAAGAATTTTCTGAAAAGATACAAGCTAATTTTGATGCTAATATACCGGTTATTGAGCAGCGTAATGATTATGATATTCTTATCTCCACTGAAGTAATGGCAGAGGGAATAAACTTGCACCGTGCTAATATAATAGTAAATTATGATACACCTTGGAACAGTACCAAACTTATGCAGCGGATAGGCAGGATCAACCGCATTGGCTGTACTGCTGAGAAAATCTATATATATAATTTTTATCCGACAGCACAAGTGAATAGCGACATAGAACTGGAGAAGAAAGCTATAATGAAACTTCAGGCATTTCATTCTGCTCTGGGAGAAGATAGTCAGATATATTCACCAGACGAAGTAGTGGAATCATTTGGATTATTTGATGCAGTAATTGAGGAAGAGCGGGATGAAAGGCTGGCATATCTGATGGAGCTTAGGAAGTTCAAAGAAAAAAATCCGACAAAATTTAGACAAATAAAGAAGCTACCTCTTAGGACGCGTGTTGGCAGAGATTGTGTAGATAAGCAAGGTAACACAGTATGCTTTATTAAGAATGACAGACGTGATGTGTTTTATATGATTGATGGTGATAATGAGTTGGAAGAAATCAGTTTTGTGGAAGCTGCCCGTATATTTGAGTCAAAAAAGGAAGAAAAATCCATTGCCTTGCATACAGGACATCATGAACAAATTAACCTGGCAGTAAAAGATTTTAACATTAAGCTGGAATCAGAAGCAATTGACAGGCAAGCAATGGATCATACGAAAGGGCCACGTGAAAAAGCAGTCATGACTCTTCTTGAAACAGTTTTAAAATTAGATTTCTTGAATGATGATGAAATCTTAAAAATCAAATCAGCAAAACAAGCTGTGAAACTGGCAAAATTTCAAAAACTGGTAAAAGAACTTAATAAATTAAGCCGCTCAATCAAAAAAGTACCATTATCATTTGATGTGATAGTGGATTCAGTGCTTAAAATAATTGAGAAATATCCGTTGGAATGGGAGAATTTCGAAGAGATAACGCCTGTGGTTTCTATAAGAAATCATAAGGAGATAAAACCGGAAATAATAATAAGTGAGTCATTTGATGGGAAAAAAGTATTAACCGTTGAGCATAGAGAGGAGAGTTAGTAAGTGATCAATAAAACGGAATTGCAAAAAGTCTTAAGAGACAGGTATAGTAGAAAGAACTGGCAATCTTTGTTCAAGGATATGTTTCCCAATGTAACATTGTTTTCTACACCCAAAGAAACGTTTATTACTGAAAAAGGTTTAATTGGAAGAGTTGAAAAACTTTATCAATTGGGATTTGCCAGATTAAGTGATGGTAACACCATAAATATATTCGAGCTAAAACTTACTGACAAAGTGAAGCTGTATAAAAATAAAGTCGAAATGAGAGATTTGATATCTAAGTATATTGATATTGGTAATAATAATGGGGTCCTGGCAATTTTTGATTCTGCTGATGAGGATTACAGATTAACTTTTTCAGCTAAAGATGCTTTTCTTTCTGAAACAGAAGGATTGGTAGTGAAAGAAACTGACTCAAAGAGATATACATATCTTTTAGGACCAAATGAATCTT
>CAYWDJ010000193.1:0-2558 GCA_964457005.1 uncultured Planctomycetia bacterium | reverse complement strand
CCCCTTCCCCAGTAATCAAGATGTACCGCCTCAGACCAAAGATCCCGCAGATCAGCTATCCACGGAATGTTATACTGCTGCTTCAGTGCGCATGCTACAAAATGAGCAGTTTCCGGTGGTGATGTACTTAATATTATATCAATTTTTTCTTTTTCCAAAAGATCTTGCGCAGATCTTAGCGCATGCGGATACCAACGTTTTTCCTGATTGGGATATCCTACAATGCGGTCTATTAGTTCCCTAAAATTCACAACAAAAGGATTTCTACTGCCTGTAACCGCGGAAGAAAGTCCCATTTGATCCTGTAACCTTTTCTTTGGGTTCAATCCTAACTTCTCTGCTATTGCACTTGAAACATTGCCTGGGTAAAAAGTCTCTATAACCCTGCTTTTCAAATCTGGCGGTCCTGGCAGCTTCGTGGTAATAACAATTGGCTCATACCCAAAATCCGGCAAATACTTAGCAAGCCCTCCTACTCGCAATGATGCCGTACTTTGTTGTGGGGGGAAACTAAACGTAATAATTAATATTTTTTTCACTTTGGAGCCTTTCGCCGGGTCTGGAGATCAGAGAGCAGAACCTGTGCTATCCTGGAAGCAGTCTTCCCGTCCCACAGATCCGGGATCTGCCCCTGTTTCTTGCCCCCCGCAAGTATTCCATTTATTTCCTTTTTCAGCCTGCCTACATCCAACCCGACTATAGTGTTAGTTCCTATTGTAGTTGTAATCGGACGTTCGGTATTGTCACGCATAGTTAAACACGGCACGCCCAGATATGTTGTTTCTTCCTGGATGCCGCCGGAATCAGTGATAACCAAACTGGCATTACATTGTAAACTCAGAAAATCCAGATAGCTTATCGGATCGATCAGGTATAACCCTGATCCCTCTACAGTAACCTGGGACTGCGATAACTGTTTGCGGGTGCGAGGGTGTACCGGAAAAATAAGGGGTATTTTACTGCTGATATCTTCAAGCGCCTCTAGCAGTCTCAAAAAAACATCAATATTATCAATATTAGAAGGTCTGTGGAGTGTGACTAACCCGTACTTTCCCCCTTTCCTGTCCGCACCGGCTACGATCTTCTCGAGCACTTGTCCGCTCCTCTCGCGGGCCTCGGGCAGCATACGCACAAGGGAATCTATCATGATATTCCCTACTAGGTGTATCTTGTTATCTGCCACTCCCTCCCTCAGCAGATTCTCGTTACCATCCGACGAAGGTGTAAAAAGCAGATCAGATATCTGATCGGTAAGCAGGCGGTTGATCTCTTCAGGCATAGTACGATCAAAGGACCGCAAGCCTGCTTCTACATGTCCGACAGGGACTCCCAACTTAGAGCAGACTAACGCCGCTGCCACGGTAGAATTAACATCCCCATATACCAGCGCCATATCAGGAGCATGCTTTAGAACGACAGGTTCAAAACGCTTCATCACTTCCGCCGTCTGCTCAGCATGCGAAGCAGAACCGACTTCCAGATTTATGTCGGGCTTTAACAATCCCAACTCGTCAAAAAATATTTTTGACATCTCATCATCATAATGCTGCCCCGTATGGACCAGTATCTGCTCGAAAACATCATGATGTTCCAACTCTGAAATAAGCGGCGCTGCCTTGATAAAATTAGGCCTCGCCCCTACCACGTGTATTATTTTGTTTTTTTTCGTCATAAGATACCTTTCTTCTTTAGCTATTTTCCCTGAAAGATTCCACTGCCTTATTATATAGGCCCATCAGCTTTTCATCCAACACATTAATATCATACTCTTCTTCAACCAGTTTTCTACCGCAGGAACCCATTTCTATTAAAAGATCAGGGTTCTCTAGAAGGCCTTCTACCTTCGCGGCAAAAGCTTTAACATCCCCCTCTGGGGCTATAAAACCTGTTCTATTATTTATCACTATCTGATTTATATCACAGTGATCAAACGCCACAACAGGCATGCCAGTCGCCAAAGCTTCTGTAATTACGACAGGGAAACCTCCTTCCGCATCTCCATTATCCGCATGAATACTTGGAACAAGCAGGACATGATTATTATAAATAACTTTTATAAGTTCTTCCGGAGGGATATACCCCACAAGTTGCGTTTCTTCCTCGAGGTCCCATTTTTCAATAGCATTCACAATCTTTCTTTTTTCTTCCCGCTCCAAAGCGATTGCTTCATTAGCGTCACCCACAACCGTCAGGCAGAATTTGCCGGCATACTTCTCTTTCAACGATCCCAGCGCTTCGATCGCAAGCGGGATCCCTTTCTTTTCCCGAAAACTCCCGCAAATTAGAAAACGTATTTTGTCATCCACAGTTCTGGGGGTAAACCTGTATTTCTCAACATCTATCCCTATATGCTTAACAACGACCTTCTCCGGAGGGCATCCCAGCTCAACAAGCTTCCCTTTCATTGCCGGGCCTTCAGCTAGAAACAGGTCCCCGCCTTCAAAGAGCTTCTTGTATTTTTTTCTCCAGTACAAAGACCCCTGCGGGAGTAAATACGCATCATACCCGTAAAAACTGGCTACCAAAGGTACTTTTAATTTTTTTGCATAAAATAAGGC
>CAYWDJ010000192.1:0-2560 GCA_964457005.1 uncultured Planctomycetia bacterium | reverse complement strand
AGCGACTGCCTCCTAAGCCGTAGGTCAGAGGTTCGAATCCTCTCGGGGACGCCATATTACCAAGGCTCACAACTGTGAGCCTTGGTTCATGGCCAAAAGATCTCATTAAACTTAAATACGGCAAAGATCTTTTTATATAGATATATTGTCCCCGAGAGGGCTTCTTCGCCTTACAGGCTCGATGTCCTCTCGAAACGGGACGCCATATTACCAAGGCTCACAACTGTGAGCCTTGGTTCAGACTTTATACGAAAAACATCAAAACACATTATATTATGGGAACTGAAGAACAAAGATTTAAGGTAATAGGTCTCTTGGTAGAAATTGAAGAAGCTGCCAAACGATTATATACCTTTTTAGCAGACAATCTACCGGAGCATAGAGCTTTTTGGGAGGAAATGGCAACAGAAGAAGACCGGCATGCAGCTCTTATCCGGATGCTCGGCGCCAGTGTTGCTTGTGGAGATGCACGCTATAATCCCGACAAGTTCGAGCCGGCAAACATCCAAGACACTGTATCCTGGATAAAAGAGCAGTTCACCCTTACCAAGGCGAATAAGAACCTAACACATAAAGCTGCGCTGGAAGTGAGCCTTGCTGTTGAAAATATAATCTCCGAAAAGACGTTCTTTGAAGCCTTCGAAGGTGTTTCTTCAGAGTTAAAGCAGTTTTTACTGGATGTCCGGGCTGCCCAGGACAACCACCGTGACAAAGTTAAAGAAATCTATGACCGTGAGATCGACGGTTAAAAAAACTCCGTTCCTTACGCCGCTACCAGCGCCTGGAACGTCCCTAAATATTCGTCATACATTACCTTAATATCCTCCGATATCGCCCTTATCGGCTGCAAGAGAATCAACCATCCATTACTTCCTTTTTCGTCCTTGGCCTTAACCGCCCTTGCTATAGCCTCGGCAAAAGAATATATCCCCGGCTCCTGGCCGACCATGACTACGGGGATTTTCAGCCTGGCACACTTTTTAGCAAGCAGTTCAGGTTCCCGTACTGGTCCTTTTATCGCGGCCATAATATTTGTAACGCCTTTTCTTTTAACAAAACGGGTTATTGCTTCAAACTCATTTGCTTCTTTGTTCTTTTCGCTGCCTTTTTTAACGGCCAGATCCTTCTCGGTCACAATGATAGTATCTATCGTATTATTGGCTTTCTTTATCATGCTGTTCAGTATGATTGCTTTTGCCTCATTTCTAGCGAAGAGTACGATCGTTCCTCCTGAAAGAACACCGTTCCTTGAAAGAACATTCTGTACGGTGTCCTCAAAGTCTATCACTGCGGCATGATCAAGAACATCGTCGGCGTAAATGATGAGAC
Organism: uncultured Planctomycetia bacterium; assembly: GCA_964457005.1. GTDB lineage: Bacteria > Omnitrophota > Gorgyraeia > Tantalellales > Tantalellaceae > CAYWDJ01. The sequence continues at coordinate 1,231 of CAYWDJ010000192.1, read as the reverse complement.
TTTCACCCCCCACATCCCTTCCGTCAACAGCCCTGGAACCCTGCATAAGATGTTCCCGAAAAGACTCCCTTTCCTTTTTTCTCAACTCACTCTTGGACAGATCAAAAGCCTCTTCTAACTCCCGCATTAACCCTTCCACTTCGCCATCTCCGAGAGATTTTAAAAATCCTATTCCAGGGTTCGGCGTATCCAGATTATCAAACCCGTTATCTGATATCTCTTTCTTAAATTCCCGTACCCTTGTGTCTTGCAAAAGTAAGGATCCGCTACCATCTTTTTGAAGTTTTTCCGATCTGAGCTGTAAAGCAGCTCTCGTTAAGGCGTCCTTGATGCCTGAAATTTCACCGGAAGTTTCTATGCCTATGAACTCTTGGTTAGGAGCTACCACCCTGCTTCTTTTCTTAAGTTTTCTATATGGCCCAAAAGCTATTATGGCTTTTGGGTCTATCTCCCCTACCGTTTCTATTACTTTTCTCCACCTTACGGGCATATAGAAAAGATCTACAAGATTTTCGCGTACATCCTCCGCGGTCTCTAAAACCTGGCCGTTTACAGCCGATATTATGGGGATAGAAGGATCTCTAATATCAAACTGTTTCATGTATTCGAGGGGTTCCGCCTTATGTCTCTCAAAATATTTAATGTGGACCCCCTTGCCCACCAAAGGCTCTGGGATATATAAACCCTTACTCACTCCTACAGATTTAAGTTTTGCTATCAACCCGTCAACATCAACACTTTTCTCAAGATATTTCCTGTGATTACACTCTTCTATGTATTTATTGTACTGCCGCACACCTTTCTGTATGATCTTCATCCCGTCTTCCAGGCTTATCGATCCCGCGATAATGGCAGCTGATACTTCACCCGCGCTTGCCCCGCCTATCGCAAGCGGTCCGGCACGTATCGGTACTTCTTTAGAAAACACCTCATATACCGCGATGCTGTGGGTAACAATACATGCGGCACGTACCTCAAGGGCATTCAAGTCTTTTTCCCGCATAAAGAGTTTTTCTACCGGATACCCCAGGGTCAAAGCTGCCCGATCATATATTTTCTTTACTGACGGATGCCCGTCATAAAGTTCTTTGCCCATACCCACTTTCACATCTAGCGAGTTAGGCAGTATATAGATCGATTCGCGGACCACTTCTGATACAGCAAGCCTGAGAATAGCTTCGCCCATCACCCCTGCGGCTTCTTCCGAAAGCTCATTTTTCGCATCCTGTAA
>CAYWDJ010000191.1:0-2592 GCA_964457005.1 uncultured Planctomycetia bacterium | reverse complement strand
ACTTCACCGTATCAATGAGAGTCACCTTCTCGTCAATTATCAGGTACGCGTTATACGTGGACCCTCTGTGGGTAGTGTATCCGTGAAAATTTCTCAGATCCCAGTCTATCCCGCCAACCCAATATATCCCTTTCTTTATTTCCTGTGCTTTCATGCTTTTCTTTCTTTTGAGCCTCTAGGTTGTTTCCTGCGCAGGCGGAACAAATGTTCTCCCGGCAAGCTCTCTGTCTATCATCAAGAGCCCGTTACCATCTTTCCCTACCAGTTTAACTTTTTGGAGAAGTTCCTGAGCATTGGCTTCTTCCTCTACCTGCTCAGTCACGAACCACTGCAGGAAGATCTCAGTAGCATTGTCGTTCTCAGCGCGAGCCATAGCAACAGGATCATTGATCATTTTTGTTACTTTCTGCTCATGTGCCAATGTAGTCTCAAAAAGATCGACAGCAGATGTAAATTTCTGCGGGGGCTTATCGATCGCCTCCAGCATAACCCTTTCACCCTGCTGACTGACATAATTATAAAACTTCTGGGCATGCGAGAGTTCTTCCTGCAGCTGAACCGTGAACCAGTTCGCAACCCCGTTCAGCCCCAATGAAGCGGCATAACTAGCCATACCCAGATAAAGGTACCCGGAATATGCCTCTTTATTCATCTGAACAGTAAGAGCTTTGGCCATTTTTTTACTCAACATCTCGTTACCTCCTAGTGAATAATAAGTATTTTTATGCTGTTTCGAACTGGTCTTTCCCAACACCACACTCGGGACAAACCCAGTCTGCTGCGAGATCGGCAAACTCAACACCGTCATTTTCAGCCGGATCATAGATATATCCGCATACTATACATTTATATTTCATTTCTTCCTCCTTTTACACGATTTTCAGTATTTTTAATATTACTAATATATGGTATCACTTTTGACCTATTTTACAACTATTAAAACATCTCCCCATTAAATAGCCCCGATTGGATCTTCGGCAAGATACCTCCCGGGGCTTAGGTGAGTTAATTAGGCCTTTTCGAGTCGTGCCCGGGACTAACTAGTGCATCCTTCTGAACAGTGAGCAACTGGACGCAATCTATATCTAATCGTTATATCCATGAACGCCTCCTTCTTTTTTTGATCTCCAACTTTTTTAATGATACCACAACGGTATCATTATGTCAAGTAAAAACTCCACCTTTTTATGGGAGAATTAGATCTTCGACGGATTACAAAGATTGTCTTTGGCATGAGCTGCCCGGCCGCAATTCTTGCAGAAGTATTTAGCCTCTTTCACCAGCTCCTTTACTCTGCCAAGGTCTCTCTCCAGTATTATCTGGCATAAATGGTTCTTCTTGTGGCAGTTCTCGCTGCCGGCACATTTGTGCGTATAGCTAAATCCCATGGCATGCCTCCATTAAACAGTTATTCCTTGCATTCTTTGTGGTTATGACAACATCCCTTCATCCCCATCTTCTTAAATAGGATCATAGCCGGACACCAGTTGGTAACCGCGGACTGCAAGAGATTCAGCCCCACAAGCGCCGTTAGCAGAAGCCACCTTGGGTCGACAAAATACGCCAGTGAAATACTTAACAACACCATTACCCCCGCCATACCCCTAAGCATTCTTTCAACGGTCATTGCGCTCCTCCTTAAAAACTATACCTTAATCGCATAAATACATTTTTGTTTTTCTGCATTCCGCCGAACTCGGTCCAAGGATACCTCCCCCATAATAGATCGGCTCCCACGGTAAGCGCCCACGCATCGGTAGGATTCCAGGTCAAAGACGGCCTCACGTACGCATCCAGGTCCGAGGGGGAGAAAAATGTGAAAACCGTGAACTTCACGGTTTGATCAGCGAAATATTTTGTTATCCTGTTCGTAATAACGTGCCTGGCATCAGAACCCTTCCTGTCTCCGGGCATCAAGCTTCTTTTGTAATGGGAATAATCCAGCATCTGTTCTACATAATACTGAAAACCCACCATGAGATCATGACCCAAATCTTTTTCATAGCCAAGCAGATATCTCATCTGTGAATTTTGTATAGTCCGGATATCTCCATCGGGATCTTCGGGAGAAGAGTAATATGCTACTTCGGCGTTTGCTATCCCCCACAGGAACGGCCCCCGGAGACTTCCTCCATACGAATCCATTCTTTCGTGATACATCTGCCTCGCGGCCTCATTCTTGAAACTTTTTGGAGAAGGATCAAATCCCCTGTAATAATACCCCGCAGCCTCATAGCTCCCAAAATTACGATACGCCCGGCCGGTATAAACAAAGTTCTTGCCCTTTTTTGACGGATCCACAATATCTATTTCCGAATTACGGCCCGCGATCCCGCCGATGAAAGGATCATAAAAGCTCAGCCTGTTACCATCCGGTAGGTTGTTTGGCTCAAAGAACGGGATAATAACAAGATCGAGATTGACTATGTCGTTGTAAAAAAGCGCTCGGAGCGCATCGTTAGGCAGCTTAAGGTATTCGTCATCCCTTCCAATAAAGAACGAAACATAGTCTTTTGGGAAAAGATCATTAAGAAAGACCAGGTCCCCTGTCCCCCAGGTAATTACCTGCCGGCCTATTATAACGTCAAGGTT
>CAYWDJ010000190.1:0-2622 GCA_964457005.1 uncultured Planctomycetia bacterium | reverse complement strand
ATACTTTCCGGGCAAAAGCCAGGCGCGCTAAATCGGTGCAGTCTAGTATCAAGAGACTCGATAAGATGGGTAACCTTGAAAAGCTGGAAGGTATAGAATCTGTTTCATTTAAATTTAACAGCACTCCTTTTAGGCCGCCGGTCATGATGGAGACCCGGGGAATATCATTTTCATATGACGGTAAAGATCCCTATCTCATAAATGATCTGAGTTTTAAGGTGGAGAGGGGAGACAAAATATGTATTGCTGGTCCGAATGGTAAGGGTAAAACTACTCTGGCTAAGATGCTGGCCGGACAAATGGCCCCCCTGAGTGGAGAAATTAAAATAAACCCCCAGGCCGAGATGGCATATTTTGAACAGGGCAATATTGCAAGACTGCAGGATTTCAAGACAGTGGAGGATGAAATGATGCTTGCCGTGCCCGGAGGAGACAGGGGGCGCGCGAGAGATATTTGTGGAGCGATGATGTTCTCAGGTGACAATGCTCTTAAAAAAATTTCCATTCTATCTGGAGGGGAAAGAAGCAGGGTGCTTTTGGGTAAGACTCTGTTGTCACCGGCGAATTTGCTGGTACTCGACGAACCGACACATCACCTTGACATGGTCACATGTAACAGGCTCTTTGACGCCGTGAACGAATTCGAGGGCGCAGCTATCATTGTTACGCATGATGAATATTTTCTTCGCAAAGTCGCGACAAAACTTATAATGTTTCTCGAAGACCGTATTGTTGTTTATCCCGGGAAATATTCCGACTTCCTTTCTCAGGTGGGGTGGAGCAGTTCTTCTGATGCGAAAGACATAAACCCGTCCAAAATTAAAAAGACCATGAATAAGAAGGAGGCCCGAAGAGCCCGTGCTGCTTGGAATAACAAAAGAAGAGAGACCCTTGAGCCTATAGAAAAAAAAATTAAAAAGTTTGAGTCAGGGGTAGAAAAAGCCGATGCTGTTCAGAAAGAATTAACAGAGAAAATGGTCGAAGCGTCTTCAGCGGCGGATAGCGAAAAGATAAAGAAGACATCAAAGGCCCTTCATGATATTCAGGAAAAGATAGATATGCTTTATTCCGATTTGGAAAAGACCATGAATGACTATGAAGCAAAGAAGGTCGCTTTTAAACGCGAGTATGGAGATATTGAGGAAATATAAGGGGCCTACATTTCAGTGGAATTTGTGGTAGAATGCCTTATACAGCAAAGAGGAGGGACATGAAAAAAGTATTAACAATTGTTATCGCCACACTGGTAATTATTGCATGTGTATTCACAGCGGGGATCCTGATAACCCAAAAGATTCAGTCGGAGAAGCCGGCAGATCTGCTTGCCCGTATGAAAGAGGGTAATGCCCGTTTCGTAGACGGTAACCTGGAACATGCAAATCTAAGTGCTGAGAGGAGGAAAGAAACCGCTCTTCACGGCCAAAAACCTTTTGCGATAGTTCTTGCTTGTTCTGATTCGCGCGTTCCGGTTGAGACTATTTTTGACGCCGGGGTGGGTGATATCTTTGTTGTGAGCAATGCCGGGAATGTGGCTCAGGATGCGGTCGTAGCCGGCTCCATCGAATATGCTGTAAAGCACCTTAATGTTTCCTTGCTGGTAATTCTGGGGCATACAGAGTGCGGTGCGGTTCAAGCCGGTCTCTCAAAGACTCCGGCCGCTGGAAATATCCGGGCCATCCAAAAAATAATAGCTCCTGTCGCAAAAGCGATGAAACAAAAATATCCATCCTTGAAGGGGACAGAGCTTTTAAATGCCACGATCAAAAGCAATGCGCTTAAGTCGGAATCCGATATTCTTCTTCGAAGCGAAATAATTAAGGATAAGGTTGCTAAGGGAAGCTTGAAGATCGTAACTGCCGTCTATGATCTTAAGACTGGAACCATAGAGTGGGACGAATAGCGTTCTAATGAATATCATTCTAATAGACCAGAAAGATTATATTGAAAATGGATCCAGGGTACGTATCGATGACAGGCGGTTTTCTCATATATCCAAGATTTTGAAGCCGTCGGTGGGTACGAGGTTCAAATGCGGAGAGATAAATGGTAAGATAGGGATCGGTATAGTATCTGCTATCACCGGATCGTCCATTGAACTTGATCTGGATCTTTATGAAGATTCTCCCCCCAAAACGAAGATAGATCTCATCGTGGCACTTCCCAGGCCCCAGTTCCTTAGAAGGATAATACAATCGGCCGTTTCCATGGGCGTGCAGAATATATATTTTATCCATTCCAAGCGTGTGGAAAAAAGTTATTGGCATACTCCGCTACTGGAGGAAGGGGCAATAAGGAAACAAATACTTCTGGGGCTTGAACAAGCCGGGGATACAATATTGCCGGAGGTGACATTGTGTCGTTTTTTCAAACCTTTTGTAGAAGATATTGTGCCTGGTCTTATCGGAGGTAGAACGGCGTTACTTGCGGATCCATACGCCGCCAATCGATGTCCTTGGGATATCTCGGGTCCTCTGACACTTGCAATAGGTCCTGAAGGCGGTTTTTTGCCGCATGAGGTCGATATTCTTAAGGAAACCGGGTTTTTACCTGTAACAATGGGGAGCAGAATACTAAAAACGGAGACTGCTGTTGTCGCTTTGATAGCGAAGTTTATATGATGAA
>CAYWDJ010000189.1:1431-2633 GCA_964457005.1 uncultured Planctomycetia bacterium | reverse complement strand
ACGTGGAAGGGTATTCGGCTTCGCAAAGAGGGTGAAGTGGATATTTCCGGACGGCCTTATTAATGACAACTATGACAAGAATGACAGGAATATTAATTAATTGTGTTTAAAGATTTGAGGTGAAGAAGGGTGAGAGAGCATGAAGGAAAGAATATATAAGTGTGGGAGAAGTTGTCATTATTGTCATTTGGCACATGTCGAGGAGGAAGATTAAAAGTGTATTACAACTGGTATAGAAAAAAGAAAAAAAAGAAATGGAAGCCGGGATTTTGGGTGGACGCGCGGTTTCCTTCGCCTGATGGCAGGAGTGTAGTCTTGCGACTGTATGTAACTCCATCATCTTTTAAGAAATGGGTCCTTACCATGGGGGTTTGCCGAGGGTCGGGCGAGGCGCGTTCAGTCAGTGATTTTAGGTTCAATTTTTAGGTTGCATGTTCAATAAGATTGAAGCCGTGAGACAAGCAAAAAAGGTATTTTCCCTATGGGAAAAGGCGTATTTAAAGATTTTAAGGTTCAAATTAGGTGTTAAAAACCTGCAAATTTTGAAATGGAGGTTTTCAGTATGGAAGAGAATAAAACAGTGGAAAACAAGAAGCCCAATATTGTAGAGATAGCAAAGAAAAAAAGACATTTATATCTGTATGAGAAGCTTCATAGCGGTACGCCGTTTACACCGGCTGAGCTTAAAGAGCTTGAAAGACTTGAGGCGGAATCAGATTTACCCAACGGTGTTGTGGATACAAAAGAGAAGGTGGCCAAGGCTTTGAATGTGTCTGTTAGGACTGTTTACTATTGGGCGAAAGAAGGAATGCCTGTGACACCCGAAGGCCATTACGATCTTTTGGAAATAAAGGCATGGCGTATGACTCAGCAGGGTTACCGGGATGTAAGGGATACTGAAAAGGACAAATGGGATATTGAATATCGGAAGAACAAAGCTCTTTTATCAGAGATTGATTTAAAAAAGGCTTTAGGCGAGGTGTTGCAAAGAGATGAGGTTGAAAAGGGAAGAATCGAAAGGATCATGACAGTTAAAAGGTCGTTTCTGGCTTTACCGACGATAATGGCGCCTCTTTTAGCGATGAAAGAACCTCGGGAAATTGAAACACTTCTTTATGAGGCGATAGCCGAGATTATCGATGAATTTGCCGGTGTACGTAAAGGTCATAATGGAGAAACAGAAGAATAGAATAATTACGGAG
>CAYWDJ010000189.1:0-1331 GCA_964457005.1 uncultured Planctomycetia bacterium | reverse complement strand
ACAAGAGTCAGTACAGAGGATCAGGTGCGGGAAGGGTTTTCGCTGGAGGTTCAGCGGGATTATCTTTTACAGTACGCCAAGAACTTTGGCTGGGATGTGTTTTGCAGTATGTCCGGCCGGGATATTTATATGGATGACGGCTACTCCGGTGGGAATATGGACAGGCCTGCTTTGCAGAGGCTTTTGTTTGATGCTAAAAATAAGCAGTTTGATCTGGTGCTGGTATACAAGCAGGATCGCTTGAGTCGCAAACTTAAAGATTTATTGGCACTACTTGAAGATTTTGAAACACTGGGTATCGGATATAAGTCAGCGACTGAGCCGTTTGATACCACATCAAGCGCGGGTAAGATGGCCATTCAGATGCTTGGCAGTTGCGCTGAGTTTGAACGCAATCGCTTGGTCGAGCGCGTATTTCCGGGGATGGTTATGGGCGTTAAGAAAGGTCACTGGCAGGGAGCGCGCTACGCACCGTATGGATACCGTTACAATAAAGAGATCAAGAAACTGGAAGTTCACGCCGAAGAAGTCAAGATCGTTAAAGAAATTTATAATATGTATTTGAGTGGTAAAAGCACATCTCAGATTGCAGGACATTATTATAATCTTGGTATTAAATCTCGTCAGGGCGGGAAGTTTTACACCAAGTTTATTTCATCGATTCTTAAGAATAAAACGTATCTGGGCATGCTGGTGTGGAATAAGAAGCGGTATGAGAAGAAAGAGAAAACACATAACGGCGAGGGTAAGGGATACAAATATGTGAATAATGATCCGTCGCAGATTATCGAAGTAACGGATTGCCATGAATCGATTATCACGCAAGAGGTGTTTGATAAGGCGCAGAAACTGCTTGATAGAAACCGCACCAATAAAGTCGTGAGATTTCGCAATAATGTTTATCATTTATCCGGTGTTTTAAAATGTAATGAATGCGGGCGTAATTACAGAGGGCTAACGCTCACTAAAAACCACAGAACGAAAGAACGCAGGCCGTGGTATTGCTGTTCTTCTGTTGGTGTGTCGTATGTTAGGTGCAAGAATAAATCGGTTACGGCTGATGCTATCAACAGACAGGTTTGGGATATTGTTGATACCATTAGTAAGAATCTTCATGTGATAGAAGAATTAGGGGATATGATCAAGTTAAGCGCGACCGAGCCGGAACAATGTTATATTGAGCAGTTGGAGGATACTGAAAAGGTGTTAGCCAAAAACCTTGAAAAGCAGAAGGCGCTTTATGAAGTATTCTCTGAAGATAAGATCAATATTGATATTTACAAGGACAAAGCCGAGCTTCTCAGGAATGAGGAGAAAAAGCTCAGGCAGGA
>CAYWDJ010000188.1:0-2670 GCA_964457005.1 uncultured Planctomycetia bacterium | reverse complement strand
ATAGAGCTTGCAGATGAGAATGATTCCCTTTTTAATCAAGGGGTTCTGAAAAAGGGATATGAGAAAACCGCAAGAGGTGAAGAGTTCAGCCCGTTTATGGCTACGGATGATTTTTACTCATTAAGGGAAGAAGCGGAGAAAGGTATGCGGTTCGCTGGATCTGTTAGTAGCATAGGGATGGACTCATCTACAGGGGACATGAATTATTTTAGCGAAGGAAACAAAACCATTTCACTTAAAGCGCATGTATACGTCAAAGAAGGCGCTAGTTGGGATCTGCCTATAGGTGTGGCGTTGCCTGGGTATTTAAGTTCTCTTATCAACGGGGATGCTGGAGCGCTTGTGCTCATGACCGGACCTTTTTATGACAAAGTAGAGGGAGCAACGGTTGCAGACTTTATACGTCCCCTTACCGATGAGGAAGTCTACGCGAGGTATGGTTTGCGCAGGGTGCATGGTAGAGATAATGAACCTTTCACTATGCCTGTTCTTGGTATAGCGGGTCGATCCATTTTACTTCCCGTATCGTACTCGGTCGCAACGGTCAGAACAGATTCCGGTGTAAGGCTAGTAAGAAATTCCGATGATTCGAGACAGTCGGAGCAACAAAAATATCAGGTATTTGGCTTGGAGTTTAAAAATGCAGGGACGCCTGCATACGAAAAACATAATATAAATCCCAGTTTCCCGGCCACTATTATACGCAAATATGTCGGTAAATCAGGGATATTTCTTAACTGGTGGCATGAGCTGAGAACAAAGGAGCCTGTCGGACTTGGAAGAGATCACGCCCCGCCCATACCGCGTGAAACGGATGTTCTTGACGATGGGGCCAGCTTGACCCGTTGGACGTTAGCGAACATAACGTTGGAGGCGCCGTACGTCATTACGCTCCGGGCTCCGATAGGGGACTACAGACGCCTTTCGGTGTTTTTCGACATCAACGGAGAAGGACAGATAGATCTTTTTAATGCCATAATAAGCGAACTCGGATTCGGCTCCGCGGGGGAATACTTTAAGGCTATGTGTCAAAATTACGGTCGTAATATGCGCAGTATCGTAAAAAAGAATATTATGGAAAGTAGCCTCGGTTCGATGATAAATACGGATATACTGGGAAATATAACCGATCTAGGCGATTTTTGGGAAATCGCGGGAAAAAATGAACCCTTCCTAAAACATGGTGTGGACGCTAGGATAGACAACCTGGTAAAAGTTCTAGATCTCGTGGGAGAGGACAATAAGAATGTGCGTGACAGTGCCCTAAAAGAATTCGCCACAGCATATTTTAGGGGTGATGAGGACGTGAATGCTATGGAGATAGACGCGGATAATCCGTCCGCGCTTAAAGATGCTGTTTACCGTCATGCGCTCAATATTGTGAAGAAGGCAGAGGAATCAGTGAGGGTAGATAGTGAAGTGTCAGTAGATGCGTTGAACGCGCCGGAGAAGAAGGCGATGGCGTACATTAAAAACGCAAACGGTGCAAGCCTTATGGTGTTTTCAGGGCTCAGAAGATACATATCGAGCATTTTTTTAGATGACGTAGATGTCGAAGATATGATGCCCGTGAATATTGTGGTAGACCTTTCACTTATCTCGGGTGCGGATCGATCCGACATGGAGAATAATGTGCATACTTGGGCACAGCTGATATTGATATGTCATGAATTTGATAATGTTCATTTTACCTTTAAACATCCATATCCTGTTAATTACAAAACTATGTCGGAAGGACTAGTAAAAAATATTAAGAATGATGTCTCAGAAGAATATATGCTAGCTTTGCTGGAGAAAAAGATTCGTGATCTTTCCAGCCATTTTGGTGAAGATATTGACGTAAATAGTATCATGGATAAAAAAATAAACTCAGCAAAAATGAAAAAAGCTATTGAGATACCCATACTGTCCAAGGATTTGTTGGAATGGGTAAGAGAAAACAATATGCAACTTGGACCTGATCAGTTTCCCGTAGCGATGGATGGGCTACCCGTGACAGAAAACAAAGAAGCCGCGTTTAGAAACTTTGAGGCGGCACTTGCGATAGGATTGTCCAAGGCAGTTTTGGTCATGGCAAAGAAAAGGGGCAAAGGTATACGCGCACTTGAAGAAGAGGAACTGAAAAAAGTTATGGATGATACGTGTATACTTTCGCGCTTGCAGCGTTTATATGGGGTCCTTTTTGATGGAAGGGTAGAGATAACAGAAAGGACGTTGAGAAATATGGTTTATGATGATGCTCGTACGAGGCTTAATTTGGCTATCTCTTTAGCGATACCACCTGTAATACGGATGCCTGTTGAAAAACTGAGAAAATTCCACTCCGCTATGCACGATCTACTTATGGCTGCTTGATGCTGTTTAATTTTCTCCCTGACAAGCCTGACTCTTGTGTTTTGGTTCTGTAGATTTAGAAGTATGCTTGCGTCGGACTGACATACAATTCTTATTTTCCTTGTTTTATGGTATAATCTTGGGGTTGTTTTTATGAAAAAACCAAAAAAAAGGGGTGAATAATGTCCGAAGTTGCTGTGAATGATGCAAGTTTTAAGCAAGAAGTTTTAGATGAAAGTTTACCGGTTCTTGTTGATTTTTGGGCCGAGTGGTGTGGTCCTTGTCGTATGATAGGTCCTGTGGTCGAAGAACTTGCGACTGAATATCAGGGAAAAC
>CAYWDJ010000187.1:0-2670 GCA_964457005.1 uncultured Planctomycetia bacterium | reverse complement strand
CTGAAAGAGCTGGGAGATCCTCAGGCGATAAGATACATAGTCAGAGCGCTGGCCTGGGACGGTAATGAGCTTAAGGAGAATATAGGCGCCGGAAAAAACTTGCAGATCGCGGTGGTAGAGGCTCTTTCCGAGCTTCAAAGGATACCCATGCCCAAGAGAGACAAAATTGAGACGGGGTCGGACATCATGGGCATTATCTACGGCTGTTTGGATGACCTGGAAATTCCAAGAACAAGTGTTACTTTGGCAGGCCCTTATGAAAAAATGAAAATAAAGTTCGATCTAGACGTGTCTCCGAAAGATAAGATGGACACCCTTGACCGGCTTCTGCGCAAAAGATTCAGCGAGGCCAATATAAGCGCTAACCTGAGGAAACTGGATTCTGATAAAGGGGTAGAAGGTATAGAGATAGAATTTTTGCTTGATGTGCAGAATCTCACGTTTTTCTGGCGAGGCTATGGTACCGGAGGGTTGGAATCCGACATAGAAGGCAATTACCGGCAGCTTACCCGTTTTGAGATGGGCAACAGAATACTGGAAAGGACCAGGCTTCTTCTCAATGGTATTAAAGATGAGAGGGACGAGTTTTCTCCTGATTCAGACGAATATAAAGAAGTTAACAGGGAATACAGGGAGCTGCACTTTTATGTACATGGCGACGGGACTAACACTCAGCCGGGCCTGATAAATATTATAAGGCATCCCGAGAAAATGCGTGAGATAGGAGAGGAAGAGTATGAGAGGATGTCGTCCAAAGGGATTGTGAAGGAAGAAGGGGGCAGGAGATATATTTCTTATGGAGATTCAGAGCTTCTTAGGATAGAGTCGGTCACAAGGCCGAACCATCCTGAATATGCCTCTTTCAACCAGATACTTGAAGTTACCATGGCCAATCCGTTCTTTGTGTCTTACATAAGCGATGTTTTTAACGGTAAGTATGTGCATAACGGCGGGGTGAAACGATGGGTTTACCTTGCAAGGGCTGCAGGCAGTGTTTTCCAGAGTGCCTATTTGGCCGATATAATGCGCGGCCAGGAATCCGATGACCACATGTTCTTTATTTCGAGAGATACCATAGATCCCCTTGGAAGCCTTCTGCGTGGTGCTTTTGAAAACTTGATTGTCTTATTGAAAGAACAGGGAAAAGGGTATGAAGACCTGAAAGAAAGGGCTCTGAAGATGTTGAAGAAGGCGTATGATGGGGATAAAGATGTCAGGGAGCTTTTCGACGCGATCTGGATGCAGCTTCAGTCTTCCGGGATAATTGACGGGGTAGAACCCGGCGAGAATATAATGGTTGTAGATGAAGTGGGGATAGGTACATACGACTACATTTTTAAATTTATAGTTGAGAATAAAAGCGATATCAATGTGGATATTTTTGTGGGAGCTCCACGGCCTGTTCCTCGCGTTATGGAAAATGGGAAAACGGAATATATAACATTGCCCAACTACCCGGCACTACATACAAGAGAGCTTTCCGCGGATTCGGGGCTAAGTTACAATCGGGCCTTCCGGATAAAAAATGCCTGTTCGAATACCGCAAGTTTTCTTTCTCATCCCGTGAAGATAGACGAGAATGTTAAACCGCCGATAATGACAAGAGAGCTTCCGCTGGTTTTCGAGAAAAGCGATGTTCTTTTGAATAGTTATCTTAAGGCTATGCTTACAGGAAACGGGGTCGTTGAATTTATGGATACGGCGGCGTATAAAACGGTTCATGATGTCATGATGTTTTCCCAATATGACGAGGTACGGTCTGCTGCAGCCAAAAGTCTCTCAAAATTTGATATAGAACCCAGCGACGTTGATACAATAAAGGTTCTCAATGACCTTGCTTCAGGCGAGACGAGTGAGGAGGTAAAGAAGGAGGCAGCGCTGTCCGTTATAAACGCCGCGATAAAAAGACTCTCGGATGCTATTGATGTGCATGATAGATTTAGCATTCCTGTTTTAATACTGGATAACGTTGAGCAATTTAATTCTTCTCATGTGTATCTCAGGGATATAAAGGAACTATTGGCTCATGTAGACCTTTTGGAGGAGCTTATTAACAGCCCTTATCCCGAAGTGGGTGAGTTTGTGAGCCGGATATTGTCGGTTCTTGATCTAAATACTTTGGGGCTGGTTCTGGGCAAGGTGAACTCTCTTCCCCTGGACTCTTTTTTTCTGGAAAGGGTAGCAGGGCAAGATTGGGTTAAAGTCCCTGAATTTGATCTTAGCCTTGGAAAAATGTCCATGAGACAGGTAGAAGGAATTATGGACGCGGCAAAGGAACAAAACACAATGGTCGGCTTGAAGGTGTTGGCTGAAGATTTTGAAAACTTTGATCTTGATCACGGGCTGCTTCCCGTGGAATGGATTTCCAGGCTTGTCGAGCAGAAGTACGGGGAGGATAAACCTCTTTACTTTATGCATCTTGATGGCATTAAAGTAGACGATCATTCCGGGAAAGATCTTGATAAAACAAAAAAACTGATAACAAAAGCTCTTGAGCAGGGCTATACATACTTCACAATTGATCCATCTTCTCTTGAGCAAAAGGTTCTGGGGAGGGTTGTCGGGGTAGAGAATGGGCATAAGAAGGTTTTGGGTTTTGTCAGGGAGTCCGAAACGTATGAAAAAGACGGTAAAGAAGTGGAAAAACTTGGTATAGATCTGGAAATAAGA
>CAYWDJ010000186.1:0-2722 GCA_964457005.1 uncultured Planctomycetia bacterium | reverse complement strand
TAATTGATATGCAAGGAATTTAAGGTTTAGAAAGCCTGGCGAATATGGCAGATAGTACAGGTTTTCAAGTATCTGGATTTGATGTGCTTTCCATGACGCATCTCAGCCCGCAATTCACTCTCTGAATGATGATATCACAGGTGTGTGATGATCTGAATTATATACTGCTATCTCAAGAAGATAAACGTCGCCATTGATCTGGTGGAATTTACTATTTCTGCTTTAAAAGCCCGTTATCTTCAATACGGTCCCTAATTTCCTCCATATCCTTTTTTGCTTCAAGCGACACCTTTTCCCAAGCGGAGCGCAGTTCCTCATCTTGAATGCGCGTGACGCAGTTATCAACGTACTCCAAATAGTACTCAGTCCTTTGCACTCTCTCCTTTATCGATGTAACCTCCGATATCTTATTTCTTACTTCGCCGTCTAATATGGGTGTGTCAATAATGGTAGCATCAAGGTACTGAAACGTACTTATCAATGAATATATATGATACCTTCCAAGCGAGGTAAGTCGAATTTTGTCAGCTTCCGATAAATCGGAATCGCGCTCTACTGGCCTTCTGACATAATGCTTTTCTTTTAATGCTTTTGCAGCTTCAATAGCTGCACTAAACGAAAACCCTATTGTAGCCAAATAGTTTAACAACTCTGATAATTGAAGAAATCCTTTAGCAGGACCATCGGAAGGGATGTTTGCAAGATAGTGCAGAATAGAGAATTTTAGGAAATCTTCTGAAGGTTCTGCATGCCATAAATCGAACAAATTTATGAATGGCGATTTCGTGGGGTCATAATGCATGTAATCACCATAAAGTAAAGTCTTAATGCCTTCAAAATCGGGTATGGAGTACCGCCCGGTTGATTCAATACGACTAAGGATCTTATCCGTATCTAAGTGACCGCTACACAGGATGCTCCGCGCAAAATCCAGAAGGCGTCTTAAATTGCCATTTGACACTGCCTCGAGAGTTGGAATAATTCCGTGCCTTTTCTGTGCTGCAAACTCGCACGATTGGAATATCTTGGCTACTCTTGGGAGATCAAAAGAAATGTCCTTACTTGCAGCAACTCGCGCTAGTTTCGGACCTAAAGAGTCCCCCTCTGACATTCTTTTAGCATAAGCAAATCTTCTCTTTAAAACCACTGAGAGATTGGGCTGGCCAACTGTAAATGCGGTGGGCGCAATTGTGTCAAGAACCCCGCTTCTTTGAGACCTGTAATACGTATCAGGTCGGAGGCAAATAAAGACTAAACTTGACCAGTCTCTTGCCATTGCAGAAGCCTTCAAGAAAGCTTGCTCCTGTATGGCCGGGTCCCTTCGATCAAGGTTGTCTAGAAATAACGCAACTGAACATTGCCTGCCTCTTTTAAGATGATGGATGACTTTTGTTAGATATACATGTTTGTCTACTATGATTTTTTCTATTTCGGCAAGTTCAATCTCTCGATAGTGGGTCTTATTCTTAGCGTATAAGACACCTCTTGGCGTTTTTTTTAAACGCTGAAGATCACTATGTAGCACTCCCCTTACAAATCTGTTTTCATAGATATCTATTGAGTAGTATTCGCGAAGCTGACGTTCAATCTCGCTATACACAAAACCTGCTATCTGTGACTCATCGTCAGGTCTATCAATAAAATTCAAATCGATCTGCAGATAGTTATTCAAATAGTCCTTTGCAGCGACAAATCTCAAATATTTTAGAAAGGAAGATTTGCCCCTGCCGATTTCACCAAGAACAACAAAGGGTCTCTCAGCTGGTAAATGTGCTAATTCGTGTGGCAGTTTATCAATGCCTTCGATTTCGTAGCTTCTTAAGATATCGTCTTCAGTCTTCCTTTTTTGGATAAGTTCACGCACTAAAGCCAGAATATCTTCATGTGACCCAGGATTGACATAGCAATTCTCAACGAATTCAAGTGTATTCTCTTCTTGGGACATTACTTGCCATAGGTAATCAAGAATGTAAGAGACCTCGTTCTGGAATACATTTCGGCTCGCAGATAAAGGGTATCCAGGAATGCGGGAAGAAAGTTTAGCCGGAGGAGGTAGCTTTAGTGTATCAAGAAGATCACGACTGACAATATTTTTCTCAATGCCTTTGTTTGAAAAACAAGAGTAGAATGTTGAGAAACGTGAAGATATGACTTCAAGTGATTCAAACACATAAACTAACCTTTTTTCAAGAGACTGACCCGGCACAAAGGTGAGGGAAAGTAACCATTGATGTCCGTTTGAGATCGCAACGTAACGGGCTCCAAGCGTCGCTGCATAACCAATTGCTTGATTCAATGCTTTTGTAGCTTGGGGGCATTCTTTAGCTAGTAAGCCGAACGCATATGGGCGATCTTCGAACTTGCGAGCTGAGAGAACAAATTCGATTCCAGATCGTTTTGCCTCCAAAACCATACATGGATTCTCATCCAAAATGAAGATGTAGTCTGCGTAGCCTTCGGCGCGGCAATATTTCTCTGTCTCCACTGAGCTTTTATCCCATGAGAGGATGTCGAAAAGGATTGTATCAATAGCTCTAAGTCGTGTTGTAGATTCATTTTCGAGGTTTGTGAGTGAAGCCAGTTCAGGTAGCCTCTTCAGAAGTACTTGGTACAATACATCGTCATAAAGGGTCATTAGTAATCACCGCAAATAAATAAAGTTATTTTCAACCTAAATTGAGCGATTCTTGGAGGACACCTGAGATTTGGTTGTCGAACCCTT
>CAYWDJ010000185.1:0-2762 GCA_964457005.1 uncultured Planctomycetia bacterium | reverse complement strand
TGACAAGCCCGACATAACCTGTACCAACAACTGCAACTTTCATTCTATTCTCCTTATGTGTATAATATTAATATGTAATTTTAGAGGTGATTATATCATAATAGTAATTATATGGCAATAGTGGGTAATTTGATATTTCCAATGTTCTTGTTAAGAAAAAAGAAAGGATAAGATTACTAGTGGATTGGTTCGATAAGCGCTCCGGGAGCGCGCTTGGTGAACGATCTGTTGAGGCCGATAGGCAAGTCCGGAAATGCCTTGATCTTGAAACCCAACCATAAGGTAAACTCGGACGGATCAAAGAATTTCGAGCCTTTCAAGTCATAGGATGCCTCTACTTCCCAGCAGTGAAGGTCTCTTGTAACAGTATATTGCTGTTCCTCTATGCCAAGCTCGTGAAGATTAAACCTCCCATAGGTTCCTATCCGCCACTTGGGATTTATCTTGTATTGGCATTCATAAGTAAACTGATTACGGGTATCTGAATCTTTAAATTTTTCATATCTATATCCTAGTGCCATTAGGAAATTTTCAGTAGGAGCAAAGGACGCTTCTACATTTCCGAGCTTTACAGATTCCTCTTTGGGCTCTATCTCAAGCTCGCTGTCTACATACAGCCATGTATACGGACGGAACTCCAGAAGAAATTTAAGGTCTTTGAATTCTCCCCCGTTCTGGATAGCAAAGCTGTCTTTCTTCATAAAAAATTCATAATCAACACTTGTTGTGAACCTGAGAAGGTCTACACTGGACAGCTCTTTATCTCCGTGTCTTTTCGCCTGGAGTTTTGTCTCCAAACTAAATGTAAATTTGTTCTCTTTCTCTATCCTGTCGATATCGTCCATCTCATAAAGTGTGTTCCTGTCTACAGTCGGACGAGGCATATGAAAATAATCGACTCTCGGGACGACTATATGCCTGAGCCCTTTTATATCCAGACCAGCGAAATCTGTCTCGACATCATATATCTTGTGAAACCTTGAATATACTGAAACACCTGCTCCAAAAGCTGCGCGCCCTATAGGTGTGTTTTTAAATTTATCTCTACTATACATTGTCCCGCGAAAAGTTCCATAGGGAGTAATGTTAATAGGCCCCAAACCGGCCACATACGTGAGTGTATGCCAGCTATCGAGCCTACCCACTGTTTCTTTCTCCTTATAATTATGTTTATATTTTTTGTCGAAATATACGGCTGACATTTCGCTGCCATAGTACAGGGGCAGATCCCATAGCCTCTGGTCAGGTATGCTCAATTTCGCTTCCGGCAGGCGCTGGGTAACAGTGAAAAAATCATTAACTTGAAAATTTGCCGCTACACTAACATTGTAATTTGGTTTCGAGGCTATGATAGAAACATAGTTCGGAGGAACTTCAGTATTTTCCTCGTACTCGTTATAGAAATAATCTTTTAGAAAATATTTATCACTAAGCTTGTTGAACTCGAGCATGCCTATTGTAGACGGATCAAAATCTATACGGTGTTTCCATTGCATCCTGTGTCTAAATTTCGAGTCTGTGCCCTCGTCATCCCTGTCATCTTTGAACGCACTCTTCTCATATGTACCAAACCCATTCTGGTCTATAAAATATGCTCTAAAAATACCGTATCCCAGGCCTTCAAGCCCAAAATCAGACGGGTCGTAGTAAAGATCTGCTCCATATGCAAATCCTTTTTTTGTCCTGTAATCAAGATGAAGATCTGCCTTGGTCTGGCCTTTTATGTGGGCTCTCCAGGTAGAGAGGACGAAATAGCCCCAGTCTCCGTCAGAACCCGGGATAACCGTCACTTTAGCCTTGGTTTGTACGATAGGCTGATAATAATACGGAAACCACATAACCGGCACTTTTCCTATGTACGCGGTAACGTTCTTGGCAATGACCTTGTCATCCGGGAACACCCTTATCTCTTCTGCCTGGAGGTTGTAGTGAGGATTGTTTTCGTCACAGGTCGTAATGAAACCGCCTCTTAACAAATATTCGTTCTTATCGACCTTCCCTACTTCGTCTGCAGTGCCGAACCATGGATAAGCTTCAAGATCACCACCGAGGATCTCACCTTCCTGCTTATTGAAATTGTATCTTATCCTGTCCCCGGTAAGAATGCCGTCTGCCTGTTCGATCTTTACGTTCCCTTCACAAAGAGCTTCCTGGGTCTGGGTATTAACCTGTATTTTGTCACAGGAAAGTTTAATATCCCCATAGGAAATGGCAACATTACCTTCGGCGACTATCTTTCCTTCCTTCTCGAAGAACTCAACCTTATCACCATCAACAATAATGGCCTGTCCGGGTTTAGCCGCAGGCACTCCGCCTGAGAAAACATCGGAAACATCCACATCCCCGGATTCATCAGCAGGCTTCGCGGGTGCTGCACTTGAGTATTCCGCGGTTACTATTACTTCCTCGAGGGGCTCTTTCTTATCTTGCGCCTCTCTGACCGGCGGTAGCGGAATGGGTTTCAATGCAGGAGTTTGTACAGGTATCACAGGCGCAGCTGCTGCAGGAGCCTCTACCCCGGGGGCCGGAGCGGCACCTTCCTTGGGAGCAGCCTTGGCTGTGGTTTTTGACGGCGTTGCTTTACTTTTTACCGCCTCTTTAGCCTTCTTAGCCTTCTTAGCCGCCTGTTTGTCCTGTTTCTTTTTAAGTTTGTCCGCCTTCTTTGTGTTCTTTGCGTCTAATTTTTTATATTTTAAACGCTCCTGTTCCCGACGGTATTCTTCCTCTTCCGTCCCGAGATATTCCAAAAAGGCTTTCGCTTC
>CAYWDJ010000184.1:0-2783 GCA_964457005.1 uncultured Planctomycetia bacterium | reverse complement strand
CAGAGGTAGATTCTATGCCTGGTTTAGACGCGTCCTCTGAACTCTTTTTGCGCGCCTCCACCACACGTTCCATATCCTGCACCGCTTTACGGGCGTAAATAACTTCCTGATAAGCGTTCTTCGTACGATACGGAAGCATTTGTATGATATATTCTTTTTCAAGTTTAAGTCTCTTAACGTTAAGTTCGAGATATTCAATGAACGACGGATATCCAAACCACTTACTCTGCAATCCGATCCCTGCGCCATAACTGATGGCATCATTATACATTTCACCTGTCTGTTTTCGCCCTTCTCCCAAAAGACCAATACTTGTTAGAAGAAAGAACGGTTTCTCCCTGGCTTCATCAAGATATTCCTCGGCTGTGGCTATACGCGCAAGCTGCCGCTTAACATCACCTCTTTCCAAGGATTCCTGCCGCATGTCCTTGTTCGCCTGGCCAAGCCCGTATGTACCGTCAACTTTTTTCCTGGGAGCCAGAACTACAAGCTTGTCCAGCTCTGCAAGGCGCGCGTCATAATCGGCTCTCTGGCTTAGTATCATAGCCTTTAGAGAATTACTTTCCCTGACGGCCTCATTGTACTTACTTTCAAGTTCATTGACGGCGTCTTCTTCTACCTCTCCCTTCTCAACACCCGCCTTCATCCGGGCAAGAAGCTGTCTTAACTCTACAACATTGTTATCAACCTGTTTCTGGAGAAGATCCAGCTGTACAAGGGTCTTGTATATAAACTCTTTCTCATTCTGATATTGCCTTGCAGCCCTCATGTAGTCCACCTGTCTCTCGGCAAGCTGCATATTGGCCCTGGCTTCGGTAAGTTCAAAGTTCCTCAGGTCTCCCTTTCTCTTGGCTCCAAGGACAGGAGATACAAATATCGGATACCCTCCCTTTACGCCAAACTGGTACACCCACGGGCCTTTTGCAGCTTCCTGGACCTTATAAGTCTGCTCAAGCATCCGGAGCCTTTTCATAATGAGCCCCTTCGGGACCTTGTCCTCACCCACAATACCGTTCTTCTCGAGCATAGCGACGAACTGATCCGCTGAAACAGCCTCCGCTTTTATTTCGGCGTCTATCGGTACATTCACACCAAGTTTCATCAGCGTGTCGTTAATAAGCGTTCTGTTGAGCTTCAGAGTCTCAATATCCATTCTCAGGAGAGCATGCATTTCATTGAGAGCTATAAACTCCGTATCGGCAGCTATCTCTTGTTTTGTAAGGCGCTGCTCTTTAAGTGCGGCTTCCCTTGCCTTCCTGCCTTCATCTATCCTTGCAAGAGACCCTTCCGCGGCCTTTAAGTTTGACGCGTTCATGACAAGGTCGTTATATACCGAGTACATGCTGAGCGCCCGGTTGAACTGCCAGTTCTCAAAGCCTACCCGGCTTTCCTTTGCGCGTGTTATGGCCGCCATAACCCTTTCTCTCTTCGCGGGGTCCCATGTCCATACCAGCGATACGCTGGCAAGACTAAAACCCTGCCCCTGAAGATCTTGCCAGGATATCCCGGCCTCGGCCAGAAGCTTAAGATCTCCGGCCCTTTCCTTATGTACCTGAGCCGCTTTAATAAGGTACTGCTGAAAAGCTGCCTGCGCAGTCGGTCCATACTTGGCGGCAAGCATTGTAATATCTTCGAGCGTCAATCCTTCCGCTTTACCCCGGGCAAGAGACTGCGCCTCCATATTCTTAAGCCCCATAAAAAGCACAATGTACCTTGATTCATTGGTGGCGTTCTGGACTAAAAAGCCTTTGGCCATCTCACCAAACACGGACTTAAGCTCGCTCTCGTCATATATCTTCTGGTCCATAGCGTTCTTGGGCATATACCCGT
Source organism: uncultured Planctomycetia bacterium (assembly GCA_964457005.1). Lineage (GTDB taxonomy): Bacteria > Omnitrophota > Gorgyraeia > Tantalellales > Tantalellaceae > CAYWDJ01. The sequence continues at coordinate 953 of CAYWDJ010000184.1, read as the reverse complement.
CTCCAACATATTCAATAACATCGTCTATCGTGTATATGGCCAGGCCCTTGGTATCAAGACCCTCGGCACCGGCAAGTTTCCAGATCATTTTCGGAAGATTACCTTGTTTGTCGCGCCCATAAGCGTCAAGGGTGGCTTTGTCTCTCAAAACTTCATATGTTTTGCCGTTGGGGCCCACTACCGTTTTCATCTCTTCTCCGGTATACATGAGCTCCATAACCTTACCAACTTCATCCTCATCGGCGGCGTCAAGAGTACCTCTGAACCTGTCATTCAAAGTCTGTATCGATATCTCGGTCGCATCGCCGTCAAACCGGGCTTCTCTTGAAAACTTCGCTTTACCGAACTCTTCATTAAATTCCTTAAGATTGCCCGCAACAACATAACTGTCCTTCCTTTTAGCGATAAAATAAGAAGGTTTAAGAGTCCACGGCTTTCCCTTACCGTCATAAGCGGAATAGGCTCTGGCCAGAATATCCGGAGTATCCGGACTCATAGGAGTTCCCGTAGCGTCAATGAAGACCCAACCTGTTTTTACATATTCCTGCAATAAAGCCGTTGTGAGAACCTGGGGGTTGTCCAACCAGGATGCCGTAGCGTAAGAAACAGGCCCGTGCTTACCTCCCAGCTCGGGACTAAGATAGAACTCAGTATAAACGGTTGTTCCCCAGAAACCTTTAACAGCTACGCTGTTCAGGCCCTGCCCCAGAAGGTCCTGATGTACCGGCCTAAAAGTTTCAGGCAGCTTCATGCTGAAAGGATACCCCTCAATATCCTCACGGTAAACGTCAACAGTACCTGTCGCCTTCCCTTGAACATAGTCACCCTTGACAACGGAGATCTCATCCCCTGACTTTCTAAAATATTGGACCGACTTGTCTAATCCGGCAACATATTCGGGCGTTACTTCTACAAACGCGCCGGCATCATTTTTGATGTACAGTTTTTTGGAT
>CAYWDJ010000183.1:0-2796 GCA_964457005.1 uncultured Planctomycetia bacterium | reverse complement strand
CTATTTCTCTGTCTTTATAGCCCAAAATAGCATAAAACCCGGCCGAACACCACTCCTTACCGCTAGCCAGATCCATTTCCCAGAGCCCAAGGCTGCTCCCTTCAATGGCAAGATCCAGCCTCTCCTGGACCTGTATAAGCTCCTTTTCATGGATCTTATGCCGCCCTATCTCAGATCTCAACTTAAGCTCAGACAATCCCTGTTTGGAAAGCATAGCGGCAAGATCAGAATATAACTTCATGGTGTTCTTAATAAACTCCCTTGAGAAATAAGGCACTTTATCCAAAGCGCTAAGATATGCTTCTTTGTCAAATCCATACTTTTCAGCGTTCTGAAGGAACACCTCCCTGTCAGGCGCTTCTCCATCATAGAAGAACTGCCCCACAAAGACAGTAGCCAGGTGCTGTCCTTCAACAATAATAGGACGCGCCGCGTCCCACATACCATTTTTGCATTTGTATTCCAGGAATTTATCTTCGTCCAAATGATTCAAGATATAACTGTCACTCTCCTCGCACCTCTTAACGGACTCCTCATTAACCCTGTGGAATTTTGTACATATTTCCCGCCATCCATGTGCAACCAACACATTGTTATCGGGGTCCGAAATAGCATGACCCACTCCATTTATTTGATACAAATGCTTGAAAGTTTTCTGTACTTCCTCAATTTTCACAAGATCAACGAACTTATATTTTCCTACTTCGCTTTCCTTATTCATATCGCTCCCACTTTATATGCCCCATAAACAAAAAAAAGCAACCCCGGCTTTTAGCCAAAATTGCTCTATATAATATTAAAAATAAAAACTCTCATGCCCACCGCCATGTGACCCACCTTCACCGCTTTGTGGTATCTTGTATTTTTCGCACATTTATAGCGTACAACCTTATATAGCTTACACGGTCAGTCCGCTCCTGGCAAGTATCATTGTCAATATGAATATAATAGGTTTAGATCCCGGGTCTCGCTCCGCTCGCCCGGGATGACAAGGTTGGTAGTTTCCCTTCCATTCAGGATGACAAGGTTGGTAGTTTGCATGCCGTTCGGTATGACAAGGTTGGTAGTTTCCCTTCCATTCAGGATAACAAGGTTGTCGGGTTACCTAAGGATAATGCTGTCATTGCGAGGAGCAACGCGACGAAGCAATCTCTTCAAATACTGTTATTTATTGGGATTGCTTCACCTGCCTTCGGCAGGTTCGCAATGACGTATAGTCGAGGTATGGCCGTTCGGGATGACAACTTGTGAAGCTTGCCTTCCGCCCGGGATGACAAGGTTGGTAGTTTGCATGCCATTCAGGAGGACAAGTGTAAGTGCGACATAACACATCATTTTGTCATCCCGGAATTTGCCGCAGGCAAATATCCGGGATCTTTTTATGCAATACCGAGATGATGCTTCCTAGCGAAAGAGGATGTATTTGCGTGCGAAAAAATTCAGGACGAATACGGCTGCCGTGGCTATAACCTTTGAATAGAGATAATAAAGATCGACATTCTCGGTGAAGAACCATATACAAAACTGGTTAAGAACAAGGCCTGCCGCGCCTATCATGAAAAATATCCCTATCTCGACAAATCTATTATCAAAAGTTCTTTTGTCAAAAACCCAGGTTACGTTTAGGATATAACTTGTCACTGATCCCAGAAAGAAGGCCAGAGCGGAAGCCGTGAGGTAGTACATCTTAAAGATCTCTACAAACACTACAAGCATGCTGTAATCAACAACATACGCAAGCCCTCCAGACAAAATATACCGGAATACCTGTATAGGAACGCTTGAAGTTGTGTCTTTAAAGAGTCTTCGTACCATAATCCGTTAGTCTTCCTTATAATCCTTTGCCGTAACTTCTACTTCTACTGACTTTATGTCTCCTTCTAAGCCCTGGTACCTTAACCATTCAAACTTGGGTTCGGCAGAATGCCAGGCATAAGATTTCGGAAAAAACGCTTTCGCAAAGTTGAGTATCCCCAGCTGGGGGTCGATGACCAGTTTATAGGCTTTCTTTTTCCCGCCGTTCATGTCAATAGTCTCTGTATCTATCACCCTGAGCTCCATATTGTACATATTAGGCTCTTCGCTTACCATCTCCACTTCTTTGCTGGTCTTGCCCGTCTCAAGCATCTTCTGGGCATACAGCCCCATTGAAAGCTTATTAACAACATCTCTATCAAATTTAAATTTCTTTGTCCTCGATACATTATTGACCGGTTCCTGATGCGTGCATGTGCCTTCTTTTTTATCAGGATCAAATCTTTGTGTTTCTATCCTGATAACGGTTCCTTTAGCGTCAAAAACTTTTTTATCAAGCTTAAGCGGCTTGATAGTATCCTCTGTCTCTTCGTATTCCAGTACGGCTACCCATGAGACCTTACCGTCAAAGCTCGAATAAACTCCTTCTCCCTTTTCTGTCATCTCATAGACATTATCGTGCTTGTGTACTATCTCGGCATCCGCCTTCCACCTGTAATTACCTTGCATGTCACGACCTACATACTCAAGCTTAATAGGGTCCTGCGCCTCGGAGATGAGTGTGTGCGCTGATATCAACGCAAAAAGCAATATTAAGAATGTGATTGTTTTTTTCATAATAGAATGTGGAATGTTATATGGCATCGGGAATCACAATGTCATCTTCTACCTCTTCAGAGACGGCATCTTTCCTCTGCAGCGCTGCTGCAAGAGGCTCTCTTACCCTGCTAGATGCGGCTGAGCAGAATTGTTTAGTGTCCAGGTCGTACAGGTCATTAAAGCTGATCGGGGGAAGTATTGTTACCTTTACCGTTCCCGGAT
>CAYWDJ010000182.1:0-2800 GCA_964457005.1 uncultured Planctomycetia bacterium | reverse complement strand
GGTTATACCCATTAACACGAATGCCAACCCGTAAAAAAAGAAAATTGTGATCATAGATTATCCCCTAGTCTTTTTTCCAGAACCCTCACCCTCTCTTTAAGCTCAAGGATGCGATCCTCTCGGTCCATTGTGACTTTATATACTATCTCCATCTCTTTCACTTTTTCTGCCCTGGCTTTCTCGGCAGCCTTGCGAGCGGTAATATCAAAATGATTTTCCACAAATTGAACAACATGGCCATCCTTGTCAATGATGGGAGAGCAATGAACTTCAACGTACTGCTTGTCTCCATTGTTGTCATAATGAATATGTTCTGTTTTCTGCGTTCCTTTTGACTTCTTCACATCTCCTAACGGACATTTGTCTCGAAATCCGGCGCAGGGATCTTTCCTGTTATGGGTCAATTCGTAACATTTAGTTGTGTCGTTTATTGTTCCCATCATCCTTGCGGCAGCATTTGATATCTTTATGGTATAATCCTCCGCATCCACAACCAGAAAAGGATTAGGCAGAGAGTCTATTATAATCCTTAGGAAATCTTGCTGCTTCCGCAGAAACCCCTCTGTTACCTTATATTTCTCTACAAGCTCCCAGAAAAGCTTTGCGCTTTGCCCTCCTATAACCTCACACCCAGGCAGTGCCACTCCAATAAGTTCTTTCTGAAGCTGCTGGCTGCCCGTTACATTAACGATCGCATCTATCCGAACTCCCTTTGCCTTAATAAATTCCCTGTAATCAGCACCAGTAGGAAGTCCCGCTTCCTGGCTTCTCTTGATCGCCGGCGCCTCTGAATTAGCGTCAACAACCCCAAGGATGTCAACAGTCTCCATGGCCATGAACATCTCCAAGAGAGCAAGTCCGCCCTGTCCGGCACCCACAATAAGAATCTTTGTCCTTTCCTTAGGCATACTATTATTCCCCCTCTATTCCAGCTGCTCTTCAAGCTCTGCAACTTTTTGTTTCAGTTCGAGTATCTTGTCTTCTCGTCCCATAGAAGCATTAAAAAAAACTTCCAATTCATGTGCGTGTTTTTCCTTTTCCTCAATCATTGTCCTCAATGCACTCATATCCTTCGCAATATGCACAGACCCATTAAAGTTACCTTCCGAATCAAAGATGGGTGAGGTAGTAACTGAGATGGGAAACCCAATATTTGGGTCATCCACTTCTTCCGTATGGGTTTTTTTGTCGCTCTTTGTTTGTTCAAAGGGACAATTCGGCCAGGGGCTGGTCCTCGCGTGCACCACCTCATAACACTTTTTGCCGATGACATCCTCTTTCTCAAGTTTCATCACGTCCAGAAACGACTTATTCACCCTTGTAATTATGTAGTCTTTGTCCTGGACAAAAATAAATTCCTCAATGGCATCAAAAGTTCTCTGCCACTCCTTTTCAGCCTTCCGAAGCGCGGCCTCAGCCTTTATCCTCTCGGTAATGTCGCGCACTATCACTAAAGCATGCGTCGCTCCGGCAAACATCAACGACGATAATGTTATGTCCGCGTGGAACAGCTCTCCGTTCTGGCGGCGATATATCCACTCGCCACGAAGGGACTTGCCCCTGCTTAGCTCCTCCGACATTTTAGAGATAGAAGCATATACCAATCCCCCCCCTGGTTGTATGGGAGCTGACACATCTTCAATATTTTTTCCAAGAAAATCTTTACGGTCACACCCGAACATCTTTAATGTGCTGTCATTACAATCAATAATTACAGGGCTCTCCTTCCCCTCAAACGCAACCACCATAATAGCATCAGCGGCCGATTTAAACAGTGTCCTGTATTTTGATTCAGTTTCTTTAAGCCGTTCCTGCGTTCTTTTTATATGGACCCTTTCGGAAGCGTCAGCTATTGCACGATCAACAGCGGTCCCCAAACGGGTCATTCTGTCTTTCATTAGATAGTCATGAGCCCCGGCTTTCAAGGCCGCAACCGCAACGTCTTCACCAACGGTCCCCGACACAAGAATAAATGGGACATCAAGCCCGGACTCTTTAAACATTTGCAAGGCCTCCAAGCCGTTCATGCAGGGCAAAACGTAGTCTGATATAACAACATCCCACTCCTCAGATTTAAGAGCTTTCTCCAGATCCTCCGGAGTTTCTACCCTCTTATGTTCCGTATCATATCCATACTCTTTTAACGCTCTAATGAGAAGGAGCTCATCATCTTCCATATCCTCTATGAGCAGTATTTTCAAAGGCCTATTCATTTATCCCTCCCCATTATTGAACGGAAGCTCATTAAGAAGCAGCCAGTACATACCCAGCCTTTTCACGACTTCTGAAAACCTGCCAAAGTCAACCGGTTTACGTATATAGCTGTTACATCCCAGCCTATACCCGGCTACAAGATCTTCTTCCTCGCTGGAGGATGTAAGTATCACAACCGGAATTAATTTGGTTCTTTCATCCTCCCGAATGTTTTCCAAGAGCTTCAACCCACCCATCTTAGGATGTTTTAAATCTAACAGAATTACCGCGGGCAGATTCTCGGAAGAAACAGGCGTTTTCCCGGAATCCCCGTGCAACATATCAATGGCGGCTTCACCATCTTCAACTACAACGACCTCATTTGTTATCTTGTTTTCTTTTAAGGCCCTCTGCATCAACAATATCTCATCTTGATTGTCCTCTACAAGCAATATGGCTCTATCCTTCACTTCTTCTCCTTCTGTTACCCGCCTCAATCGTGCAAAGTAAAATACACTGTTGTGCCCTTGTCGGGCTCACTTTCGAGCCACACCTTTCCGCCGTGTTTGGAGACCACCCTCTTCACAATAACAAGACCTATTCCCGT
>CAYWDJ010000181.1:1496-2832 GCA_964457005.1 uncultured Planctomycetia bacterium | reverse complement strand
AACTTTACTGAGATCGAAAAAAAATGGCAGAAAGACTGGAAAGAAAAAGGCCTTTTTAATGTAGACACCAAAGACATAAAGGATAAATATTACTGCCTTATGATGTTCCCTTATCCATCGGCCGCGCTTCATGTGGGTCATGGAAGGAATTATATAATAGGCGACGTTGTCGCGAGATACAAAATGATGAGAGGTTTCAACGTTCTTAGTCCTATGGGCTGGGACGCGTTCGGGCTTCCCGCCGAGAACGCGGCTATCAAGAACGGTATACCGCCTAAAGAATCAACACTCAACAATATAAGCCTCATGAAGAAACAGCTGGATTCATGGGGAGTCGAGTTTGACTGGAAGAGGGAAGTCACATCATGCCTTCCTGACTATTATAAATGGACTCAGTGGATATTCCTGAAGCTGTATGAAAAGGGCCTGGCCTACAAAAAAAAGGCTTTTGTTAACTGGTGTCCGTCATGCAGTACTGTGCTTGCCAATGAACAGGTAGTTGACGGCGCTTGCGAAAGATGTGACTCGGTCGTTGACCAGAAAGAACTTGAACAGTGGTTCTTCCGTATTACGGATTATGCCCAGAGGCTTCTGGATGACATATCCAAGCTTGATGAATGGCCGGAGAAGGTCAGGACAATGCAGAGCAACTGGATAGGAAGATCTGAAGGTGTGAACATAGATTTTCCCGTAGTTGATTCCGAGAGTACACTTACCTGTTTTACAACAAGGGTTGATACTATTTTCGGATGCAGCTATATGGTCCTTTCCGCCGAGCATCCCATGATAGAAGAGCTTATTAAAGACGCTCCGAATAAAGAAGAAATACGACAGCTCGTTCGCGATGTAAGGAACGAATCGAAAATAGAGAGGATGCAGACCGGTATCGAGAAAAAAGGTATTTTTACCGGCAGGTATGTTACAAACTCTATCAATGGCAGAAAGATCCCGCTGTATATTGCCGATTATGTTCTTATGGAATACGGCACGGGAGCCGTTATGGCTGTCCCCGCGCATGACCAGAGAGACTATGAGTTCGCAAAAAAATACGACCTTCCAATAGAAGTGGTTATTGATAAACCCGATTCGTCATTGCGAGAAGCCAAAGGCGAAACTTCGTTATTGCGAGAAGCCAAAGGCGAAACTTCGTCATTGCGAGGAGCCAAAGGCGAAACTTCGTCATTGCGAGGAGCCAAAGGCAAAACTTCGTCATTGCGAGGAGCCAAAGGCAAAACTTCGTCATTGCGAGGAGCCAAAGGCGACGAAGCAATCTCTAACCTAACCGAAGCCTATGAAGAAGAAGGCGTCCTGGTTAATTCCGGACAGTTCGACGGCA
>CAYWDJ010000181.1:0-1396 GCA_964457005.1 uncultured Planctomycetia bacterium | reverse complement strand
ACCGAAGCCTATGAAGAAGAAGGCGTCCTGGTTAATTCCGGACAGTTCGACGGCATAAAGAATACCGATGCCATGGCGGCTATTGCCGACTTTATGGAAAAAGAAAATATCGGAAAAAGAACGATACATTTCAGGCTTAGAGACTGGCTGATATCACGCCAGAGGTACTGGGGAGCGCCTATCCCGATGATATATTGTGATGAGTGCGGAGTCGTTCCGGTCCCTGAAGAAGATTTGCCTGTTATATTGCCCGAAGTGGTAGAGTTTCGTCCTACTGGTGAAAGTCCGCTTAAAACGGCAAAAGACTTTGTTGATGTAAAATGTCCAAAATGCGCTAAAGATGCCAGGCGAGAGATAGACACCATGGATACCTTTGTCGATTCAAGCTGGTATTACTTAAGGTATATTTCGCCGGACATGGACAATAAACCATTTGATTCAGAAGACGTTAATAACTGGCTTCCGGTTGACCAGTATATCGGAGGGGTGGAGCACGCCATACTTCACCTTCTTTACTCAAGGTTCATAACAAAGGTTATTTCCGATCTTGGATATATAAATTTTGATGAGCCTTTTAAGAGGCTTTTTACGCAGGGAATGATAGTCAAGGACGGCGCAAAGATGTCAAAGTCGAAGGGCAATGTTGTAAGTCCGGACGACCTGATAAAAAAATATGGGGCCGACACGGTGAGGCTGTACACCCTTTTTATCGGACCGCCGGAGAAAGACGCGGAATGGTCAGACAGGGGCGTGGAAGGCGGTTACAGATTCCTTAAAAGGGTGTGGACTCTTCTTGACACGCTTAATGAAGCTCCCGAAGAAGGCGGAGACGAAAAGCTTAAGGCGTCCCTTCTCAGAAAAATGCATCAGACCATAAAGAAAGTTACCGAAGACGTAGACGGAGAATTCCATTTTAATACAGCTATAAGTGCCGTTATGGAACTCGTTAATGAAGTGTATGCGGGTCTTAGCGACAAAGGTAAGGCCTCTTTCGATAAAGCTACGCTTAAAGAAGTCATGGAAAACATGACGCTTCTTCTCGCTCCTTTTGTTCCGCATATGGCCGAGGAACTAAACCAGAGGCTTGGAGGGACGGACAGTATATTCAAGGCAGCCTGGCCGGCATATTCAGAAGATATGCTCCAGGCGGATACGGTCGTTATCCCGGTACAGGTTAACGGTAAAGTGCGCAATACACTTGAGCTCGCGCTAAACCTGGACCAGGAGAAGGTAAAGGAAACAGTCCTTGCCGATGAAAAAGTAGGCGAATGGCTTAGCGGTAAAGAAATTTGTAAATGGATAATCATACCGAACAAGCTGATAAACATCGTTGTAAAATAGAGGTGTATATGAAAAAGATCATATTTGTATCCCTGATCATTGTTTTATTTATGTG
>CAYWDJ010000180.1:1663-2837 GCA_964457005.1 uncultured Planctomycetia bacterium | reverse complement strand
CTTGGGGTGGACGATACGGGGCGCGAAGACCTCTATCTGTTCAAGGAGTATATAGCTTTATATGACAAGGTGGATCTTGAGAAATTAAATGTAGAGATTTACGACCTGGAAGGAAAGGTAGCTGCCGGTATGTTCTTAGGCGAAGAAGATAAAGATCTGTTCGAATACAGCCGGAAACTGGAACTGCTGAAAAGGTTCTTTGACATTAAGATGTCTCGTGATGAATATTCTGATTTTGTTAAAAACGATGCCGGAGAGTTTCGGGTTCTCGAAAAACAGATAGAGAAAATGAGCGCCTTTTATGATTTCTCTTTTCTCCGGGATGAGGCCTTTATAAGGAATCTCAGATTTTCTAAAAGTAACGTAGCGGTTCTTGTGACCGGAGGGTTCCATTCTAAAAATTTGTACAGAAGGCTCAAGGAGCTGGGGATATCATACATATCAATAACTCCCGGAAATGAAGATCCCGGAAACGTAAAAAATAATTATTACAAGATCCTTTCAGGAGATGTCGACCCGGTTTCGAAAGCGGTATCTTTTCTGTCCTCCAAACTACAGATAGCCAGTATATTGAATGAAATAGCGGAAGACGCCTGGAAGTCCTCGGATCGCACATGGTTCAAGGTGACTGCGTATTGTGTTGAAGAGATGGTGAAAGGTGACGGCTCTCTCGTGATACTCAACGACAATGCCAAGCCGGTAAGGTTGATACTTACTCCGGATGGAGTGCGTGTGGAAAAGACTGTAGGCAATATAGGTGCGAATGAAGAGGTCCTTATCTTAACGGAGATACTTAATAAGTTCCGGGGCCAAGACAGGTTCGGGAGCGATCTTGAAAAAATAGCAGATCTTGATCTCCTTGAAGGAGATAATCTTACCGGGACGGACAGGCTGATGGTCCAGCTGAGAGATTTTATTCTTGCCCCGGATGATGAGAGAGGATCTGTGGTAGCCGCCAGTGATTTTCATGGGAAGGAAGGCCAATACAATGAGTTTACTGATGTAGCAGACGAGACGGGGGCTCAGGAAGTCATCGAAGGAGACATTATTGATAGAGGCCCCGACGGCCTGAAGATACTGAGAGGCATCATCAAACGTAAAAAAGACCATGAACTTGTAACTCTGATGGGTAACCACGAATTGCTTTTTATTATGGCGGCTATGGGAGACGAAC
>CAYWDJ010000180.1:0-1563 GCA_964457005.1 uncultured Planctomycetia bacterium | reverse complement strand
GTTTAAATATCTGGATAAGACCGACAATATTCATTACGGTGTTGCTGCCCTGGCTGTTCTGGAGGAAGAAATGAAAGAAGCCTTCAGGGGAAATGATCTCGGGGCGAGAGCGTTACAGTTTCTTGGTTATGGCCAGCTGGAACCAACGGCAAGACCGAGGCTTGAAGAAGTATCGCCCCTATGGGTCCGATCTGTAGCCTCAAGGAGAAAAGTAGAGAAGGAGTCTTTTCACTCTGCTGTAAATAACAATCCGACAAAGATGTTGGGACAGCTTGGCGGGTTTGCCGCTATGGCGGTAGGCCATTGGCATTATGAAATAGCCGCTGCGGCTCCGTATATGATAAACGCTAATAAAAAAGTATTTTTTCTTGCACATAGAGGAAAGGAAAGCATGATTCTCCATAATAATGGTGAAGATCTGGGTTTTTTCTATGGGACCGACGGGTACACGAAAATGATTGATACTAAAGTTATCAAGCATAGGATCATGGAATCCAGGAAGAAGGCTGCCAGGTTTTTTCTGGCCCTGTACAAGAGATATTATGACGACCTGCCGGGTTCCGGCGGGGAGGTTGAATGGAGGCCAAGACCGGTCGCGGAGTTGCGTGATATTGCGGGCAATGTTCCGCGAGGGGTCGTGGTAAAAAAGATCGGCAAGACAAACAATCTAATAAAACTTGTTGACGCTGAAACCGGAGGGGAACTGTTTGATAAAAACGGCATGCCTATCGAGAAACTCCCGGTTGATCATGGAAAAGATCGTAGAGCGACCAGCTTGAAATTCGGAGCGGTGCTTGAGATCGCGGCTATTTCCAAAATTTTGGACAGAGAATCTGTAGAATACAAGATAGCCAGAGGCGCTATGAACATACTTAAGAAAACAAAAGTACATAGTCTGGTGGCGCTTAACAGACACCCTGTTCTCGCCTTTAGCGATGTCGATGGGAGGGATCCGGTTATTTATGTGAAGGAAGGGCTCATGAAATTTGACAATACCTTTACCATAACTCTTTTTAATCAGGCGGCGCAGATCTATTTGAGCAGGCATCCTGAGCTGCTGCCTGAAGGAGTAGCGCCCAGAGAGTACCTTGAGGAGGAGCTTGGTATTCAGAAAAAATTATTCGGTGAGATATATGATGAATATGTAAATGGTATGGAAAGGCTTGATGGCGGTCATCTAACGCACGCGGAGCTGCGGTATATTGAGGCGATAGTTAATATAGTTAAGGGTTCTGAAGAGGAAGGGAAAGATGTTTTGCTGGGCAGGAAAAAGACAACAGGCCTAACAAGATGGCAAGCGTCCGGTATCCTGTACATGATAGGTGAGTATGAGAATTTGAACAAACAGGCACGTTTAACAGGAGATCCGGAACTCATTTTGAGCTCGGAATTGCATGAAACGGTCGGAATGATAAACGGAATGATGGCAGAGGAAAAGATTTCCCTCATGAGGAGCACTTTCGGCGGGGATAAATGGCAGAAGTGGCTGTTGTCTCCCAGGGTGAAGCAGGTCCTTGAAAATCTGAGAGACGGGTATACAACGACTCCGAAAGTAGTTATTTC
>CAYWDJ010000179.1:0-2873 GCA_964457005.1 uncultured Planctomycetia bacterium | reverse complement strand
TCCTTGCTCAACTGTTTAATCTTATCGGTCATATCCGTGTTTAGATCATATTTATTTACCACAACACCCGCCGGCACACCAAAGTGTTTTGTTACTTCCAATATACGGCGCATATCATGAATCCCTGACACGGTTGGTTCCGTTACGATCAACGCGTAGTCCGCCCCGGTCAAAGAAGCTATTACCGGACAACCTGTCCCCGGAGACCCGTCGATCAACTCTTTGTTTCTTCCAAATTCATGCGCCAGCAAAGCAGCCTTATTCCTCACAAGAGTAACCAACCTTCCTGAATTTTCTTCAGCTACACCGAGTTTCGCGTGACTCATCGGACCGAACCGCGTTTCGGAAATAAACCACTCCCCGTTAACGGCATCTTCTGTTTCTATGGCCTTGTCCTCACATACTAGATAACAAACCCCACAACCTTCACAGGAGATAGGATCAACTGAAAAACACGGCCTCCCATTCACTGTTTCTTTCCTGATCGCCCCAAATTGGCAAGCCCTTTCACATTTCCCGCATCCGGTACATTTATCCTGATCTATTTCAACCCTTACCCCGCCGCTGAAATCCCCTCTTTCCCGGACGCGGGGACTCAAAATAATATGCAAGTCAGCCGCGTCTACATCGCAGTCCGATATTACCACCTCTTTAGCCAAAGCGACAAAAGAAGCCACAATAGACGTCTTCCCTGTCCCTCCTTTGCCGCTTATAACGACAAACTCCTTAGGCTTTACCGCCCCCATAGGTATTCTGTATTGTTCGGCTTTTTCTAGTTTTTTCTTACCTTTTGCGGATAGATCTTTAGCCTTTTTAACTTTTCTAACAGGTCTTTCTTCCCCGGCCAGTTCTACTATCCTGGAAGCTATTTTTTCAAAAAGTTCCCTGTATCGCGGAAGTTTTTCAACAACAATATCTCCTACCGAATAAGTTTCCGCTATCTGCCGATCATCGGGGATCTCACCTATTATTTCCAGTTTCTCATCGCGGCAGTACTTTTTCAACTCATCGTCATAATATTCCGCGCGGTTAACTACAATTACAGGGTCCTGTCCTATATCCCGGGACATATCCACCGCTAATTTAAGGTCATTAATCCCAAAAGGAGTGGGATCTGTAACCAGAACACACAGATCCGCTTCCTTCACTGTCTCCACAACCGGACATGCTGTTCCCGGAGAAGAATCAAGTATGTTGATCCCTTTTCCAGCGCATTCTTTCACCTTTTTAACCAATCTCGGAGACATGCCACCTTCCGCTGTTTCAAGCAGCGCATAGTGAAAATCTATTGCTCCGCTCTTCCCGTGTCTTATAATTCCGATCTTCTTCTCTTTTTCAATAATAGCGTCCACAGGACACACTATTTTGCATCCTCCACACACATGACATAATTCGTTAAAAAAAAGAACCTTATCATTCACCATCGCGATAGCGTTATAACTACAGGCTTCGGCGCATTTGCCGCATTTTATACATTTTCCCTCATCAACCCCGCAGGGCGCTATAAGCATAATGTCCTCTTCTCCATGGATCTCGGGCTTCAAGAAAAGATGCCCGTTCGGTTCCTCTACATCACAATCAAGATACCGAACCTTTTCTTCTTTTTTCGCGAGAACATACGCTATATTAGTGGATATAAAGGTTTTTCCCGTGCCGCCCTTTCCGCTGGAAATTGCAATATTCATTTATTTCTCCCTTTCTTCTTTTCTATACCATTCTTAAAACTTACCTATCAAATAACTTTTTATATTCCCCGGATAGTTACATTTTCCACGAAATCTTCCGAAATAGATTTGAATTTATTAAGCTCATCTTTAGTGTAGGGTCTAACCTGTGAAAATTTTTTATCAAGAACGTTCTCGTGAGGGCGAAATTGCTGCAAACAATATTTTTTCGCACCCCTTATGTTTTCGGCTATGGAATAAATATCCTCTTCGGTAACTATCTCGGGCACACAGGTAGTTCTAAATTCATAAGGGATTTTTGAAGAAATTATTTTTTGTATGCTTTGTACCAGAACTTCTTCGGTGTTTTCGGGTACCTTAAAAAGGTGATATTTCGCAAGAGAAGTCTTTACGTCCATGGCTATGTAATCAAGAATATCTTCCTGTAACAAATCATGGATCATTTGAGGATTCGAACCGTTAGTATCAAGTTTAAGCTTAAGACCTGTTTTTTTTATCTCCCGGGTAAAATCCGGCAGATCTTCCCACAATGTCGGCTCACCGCCCGTTATGCAAACTCCTTCGATCAAACTCTTTCGGTTATTAATATATTCAAAAAATTCCTCTTGGGAAAATCCGAAGTCCGTATCGATTGTCATAAGAACACTGTTATGACAAAATCCGCATCGAAAATTACAACCTTGCGTAAAGACCGTCGCGCAAATATAACCGGGATAATCCACCGTTGATACTTTTTGAAGTCCAGCAATTTTCATAACCCTAACTCCCTTACATTTTATTTCTTACTTTAAATCCAAACCCGTACACCAGAATTGCCTCCTACCTTATTCTTCTTTATCTTTTATAAACAGAAGAGGAAACACAATGTCACTTACACAACAAGGTACCCACACCGCAAGAAAGAGAAACCCCAAAATCGCGCCAGACATAAGCCAACTTATAGCCCCTCCAAGTGCCATTATGATATGAAACCCCGAGGCCCAAGTGCTAAGCAACACATGCCCGGCATGCGGAAATTTTGTCGATGGCTTGAAATAAGCTATCGCTACACCTAAAATCGCCAAAGGGTTAATAAGCCACCATTTCTCAATAAATCCTATATGAATGGCCCTGTTAGGCATACCAAGCAAAGTCTCGCCCAAATACGGTATGATCGAATCACTCAATGTCGCTATCCCTATAGACCCC
>CAYWDJ010000178.1:0-2925 GCA_964457005.1 uncultured Planctomycetia bacterium | reverse complement strand
TCTCGCTATGCTCGCCCGGGATGACAATTTGTTAGCCTTCCTACTCGCCCGGGATAACGCAAATACGTTATCCTATTGATATTTTGCCTACCGGGTATTTTACCTGGTATTTTTTCGTTTTTTGCGAAAGCGCCGTGATCACCGTAAGCGGGCCCAGCCTGCCTATGAACATAAGAGCTATAAGAACCAGCCTGCCCGTCCCTGATAGTCCCTGCGTAATTCCGGCAGACAGCCCTACCGTACCAAAAGCACTTGTCGCTTCAAAAAGTATTTTAAGAAATTTTTCTTTTTCGGTGATCATCAAGACCATGCTGCCCACAAATATCGCTGAAAGCGCCAGGAACATAACAAAAAAAGCGTGATTAATAAGATCTTTGGGGACCGTGTGATCGAGAAGCACGACATCTTCTTTGTTATTGAATATAGACCTCACATATGCCCATACCACTCCCACTGTATTTACTTTTATCCCTCCCGCACATGAACCGGCGGCGCCTCCTATGAACATAAAAAGTATCATAATGACATATGTCACGCTTCGTAATGCCGTCATATCCATCGTATTGAACCCGGCTGTGCGCAGCGTAACACATTGAAAAAATGACATAAGATACTGCTGCCCCAGACCATACTCGATCAGATACGGACGATGCTCGAACTGGTATATCAGAAGCGTTCCTCCAATCAGCAGCGCTCCCGTTACCGCCAGGACGATCTTTGAATTTACGGAGAGCTTAACCCTTCTTTCCGGACAGCCGCGAAGCTTTCTTCTATAGACAGACTTCGCGCAATAATATGAGTTTGACAAAACTATAAAGCTCAGTCCTCCGGCAATGATAAGCACTGCTACCACAATGGACACAACAGGATTCGAGGCGAATCTCATCAGATTATCCGGAAACAAGCTAAAACCGGCATTACAGAAAGCGCTTACGGCATGAAATGTAGAATAGAATATGTTTTTTATACCCAGACCTTCCGTTCCGGCGAACCCGAGATACAGGAACCATGCGCCGACCGCCTCGAACATAATAGTTATCAAAACAATGTTCCGTACTCCTTCTCGAAGACTCGTGGCATCATCGTCATTAAGCATATACGATATGGCAGCCCTGTCTTCATATGTAAGTTTTTTACCCAGGAGATACGCGGCAAAATATGCGAGTATCATAATGCCGAGGCCGCCTATCTGCATAAGGGCCATGATTATAAGTTTGCCGAATACCGAGAATTCCTTTGCTGTATCGACGACAATAAGCCCTGTGACACATGTAGCAGATGTTGCCGTAAAAAGTGCATTTATAAAACCCAATCTCCCGGCAGCAGCGGTAGTCGCGAACTCCATCATAAGAAGTATTGTCCCGCCAAGAATAACTCCGAAGAAGCTGAGCATTATGGTCTGTGCGGGATGCTTTGTGAGATTTTTGAAAAAGTAATTTAGTTTTTTTATGCGCAGCAGCACATGAAAAATATTAAAGATACTTACCAGAACAACCATTTCGACCGGAAGGTCGTGCGCCGCGATGGGGGAAACAAAAAAATGATAATACTTTACTCCAATAAAAACCACGAGAAAAAGACCTACAAAAACAACGTCCAAGAGATTTCTTTTGAGAAACTTCATCTTCCGCTTTGATCGTATCAGCCCGTATAAGATCTGCGAAACAAAAAGTATGGTTATGAAAGTGTCTATGCCGTGGCTTATAATTTTATAAAGAGGTCCTGCAACATTCGAGTTGTCAAAGAGAAGGGACAACACCCCCAAAACTATGATGGTAAATGAAATTTTTTGGTTTCTGGTTCTGGTAAGCATTATGTCTTACATTATATATGATATTACATGGAAAGGGAATAATTCGAATCGCAAAAAAGAACGATATCAGCTTTCTTCTTTGTGTGCGCTCCGAACTCAAGGAATTCATCCATATTACTTCCAAAAAATGTTGCGAGGGCTTTTTCTTTTGTATAGCCCCTGTCGGCAATATCCCTTGTAAGTCTGGTATTAAGCTGGGTAGCCAGGTCGGCGTCAATGAAGACTGAGAAATCTATAAATTCTTCGAGATCTTCGTAGGTGGCGACCTCTCCGTCGACGATGTTGAACCTTGTAGGCTCAAAGGCTGCGGTTTTATCCGCATACCCGAGATCGGAATTATATAACGGCTTTTCGATAGTCAGCCCCGTTTTAATAAGGGACAGCTGTTTTTTTATCTGGTCCAGTTCATTGGCCTCAGGATGTGCCCCGAAAATAGCTCTTTGCTTTCGGTATTCGCGTGGTTTTTTATAATCATCGAGGCGTAATACGGAAGAATCCGGCAACGCGGCGGCAAGGCCCCTGCTGAAAGAAGATTTGCCGGTTCCCCCCGGACCGCCTACGGCTATAAGAATAGGCTCTGAAGCTGTTTCAAAAAAGCGTATTATGATATCCGCGACTTTCCTGCATGCCGGGCTCTGTTCAAGCCCTGCCTTTGCCTTATCTACAAACTTTATTAATTCACCCATTTAGTCTGTCATTCCCATGTTGTCTTCGCCCTCTGAAATAGCATCCATCTCATCGTTATCGGCGTCAAAGGGACCCCCGAATCCATCTTCCTGGTCCACGGAATCGTCATAGTCGTTCATGAACGGGCTGGACCCGCCGGCAACGCCTTCCCCTTCGTCACCAAGATCAATGCATTTGGTTCCGGGAACATTTTCAGCAAATGATACTGAAGTCATTACAAGTGCTGTGGCCATGATAAGCAAGCATATTATTGATAATTTTCGCATGTCGCCTCCTTGATTTAGCCTCATAATACCTTGAAAGTGATTTTTTTTGCAAGGATTTTCTCGAAAAGTGTGTCTATGTCTTATGCGCCTGCGCTAACCTTGTCATCCCGGTATTGTATAAAAAGATCCCGGATATTTGCCTGCGGCAAATTCCGGGAT
>CAYWDJ010000177.1:0-2967 GCA_964457005.1 uncultured Planctomycetia bacterium | reverse complement strand
TGAAAATGGGAATAGAGGGGCAGGCCATTGTGCTTGTACTAATAGAGGATAGGGATGTCAATGATTAGAAAAATTATTTTGTTTTGTGTATGCGTAATAGTTGCAAGTTCGATCGTATCCGAGTCTTTTGCCGGAGAGGGTTTTAATGCCAGGCTTGAAGATGATAGTGTTTCAATCGGCAACCCTGTATATCTCTATCTCACATTTGATGGAGGACGGGATGTTTCCAGACCCGATATTCCGCTTGTTGACGGACTTAAGATCAGTTATGTAGGACCTTCGACCAAGATAGCTGTAGTTAACGGGAAGACCTCGCAGGCAATAACACATACATTTTTAGTGATTCCCAAGAAAAAGGGGAGATTCAACATAGGTCCGTTTCTTGCGGATCATGCGGGTAAGGTATTTAAGGCTGACCAGGTGGTTCTTTTCGTGAGCGACGTGCCGCAGCCGAAACCTTCAGGGTACGGGACGTCTGCTCCTCCATCCAGACAGGCTTCTGCCAGGAGCACTATAAGCGCAACACATCAAAGTGACAGGATCTTTATCCAGATAGAGGTGAACAAGAATACGGTATATGTGAATGATCTTATTACGGTTCAGGTTAAGCTGTATGTGCTTGATGCGGGATTGAAGGATATAGAATATCCCGTATTTGAGCATTCCGGGTTTTCGGGCGGAGAATATGAAGAGCCTGAGAAGCGGCAGGAATTCTTTCGGGGGCAAAGGTACAATGTTCTTGTTTTTACGCAGAGGCTTTTTGCTGTGAACGAAGGGGAGCATACAATAGGTCCCGCCAGACTGCATTGCACGGTTGTTGAACGACAACAGCGAGCCAGCAGGTCTTCTATGTTTGGAAGAAGTATTTTTGATGATGATTTTTTCAACCAGGGAGGCGGGTATAAAACCTATCCCGTACAGCTTGAATCCGGAGAGGCAACGGTAAAAGTAAATCCATTTCCTAAGTCGGATAAACCTGTCGGATTTGAAGGAGCTGTTGGGGCTTTTTCAATGGAGGTTATTGTTGAGCCTAAAGAAGTAAAAGTCGGGGATCCTGTCGTGGTTAAGACCATTATTCGAGGCAGCGGGAACCTTGATACCGTAACCGCTCCGGAGGTGCCGAAAAAAAGAGATCTCAAGACATATGAGCCCCAGGTATCTAAACAAAAGGGAAGGAAGGCATACGAGCAAATAGTTATACCTAAAAACGACAAAGTTAAGGAAATACCGGCTATCTCGTTTAGTTTCTTTAATCCCGTACGCAGAAAGTATGAGACTATTACAAAAGGCCCATTCCCGATAAAGGTTTTCGAGCAGCCCGAGTCTGAGAAGGCTGTGAAAATGGTTTCCTTTGATGATGCTCAGGATATGTTCTATCCTACGGAAGAGCTTGGTGAAGATCTTATTTACATAAAGGAGAGTCCCGGGGCATTTTTGCCGGCAGGTGGATTCTTGTATAAAAATCCCATATTTTGGCTGATACAGTTGGCAGCTTTCATGGTAGCGATAGCCTTATACCTGAATTACAGAAAGAAGCATAGGCTTTTAACGGACAGGAGTTATGCGCGTTTTCTCAAGGCGCCTAAAAAAGCCAGGAAGAATATTACCCGGGCGAAATCTCTTATTGTGAAGGGCGACATCATGGGGGTTTATGATGTGATATTCAAAACGCTTCAAGAGTATTTGAGCGGCAGACTTAATATCCCACCCGGGAATATCACCGGCCAGGTTTTGCAGGATACAGTCTCAAAGGCCGGGTGTAATCAGGAAATAATGGGTGTATTGAAGTCTATATTATCGCAGTGTGAAGTTATTAGATATGCTTCCTCTGTTCCAAGTAAAGAAGAAGCGGAAAAGACTATGGAAGATGTTAAGCGTGTGATAAGCCATCTTGAAAGGTTAAAGTTTTAGGGAGAGATATGAAAATAAAGCTTTTAAAGGTTATTCTACTTGTTGTGATCAGTGTTTTTGCGGTGAATGCTTCCAGTTTTGCGGTAAATAAAGCGCAGCTGGATGAGTTTTACCAGAAAGCGAATGATCAGTATAAAAAAGGTGATTACAAGGTAGCGGCCGCTAAGTATGAACAGATACTTGAAGAAGGGTATAGCAGCGGCCCTTTATATTTTAACATGGCTAATGCCTATTTTAAGGACGGCCAACTTGGTATGGCTATCTTGAATTATAAAAGGGCTTTAAGGCTGCTGCCCAGAGATGCCGACCTGAGGGCCAATTATAGGTTCGCGAAGGCGAATATAAAAGGGAAGATCTATCCTGAGAAGGGCATATGGGCATGGACTCCACTGAAGGCTTATTCTCAAAGTGCTACCATAAATGAGATCACGCTGATATCGTCAGGGTTTTATTTGATGACTCTTGTATGTGTTCTCCTTATAGCATTCAGGGCTCAACTGAGAGGATACCTTATTTCTGCCGGGTGTTTGTTTTTAGTCTTGGCAGTAGTCAATTCAGCTATTTTGGTGCATCAAATAAATGTTTATCAAAAAGAGGCAGTTGTTGTAACACCCGATCTTGAGGCTAGATTCGGGCCTTTTGAGTCGGAGACAAAATTTTTTACTTTACAGGAAGGTATGCCGGTTGTCGTACTTAGGACCAAGGATCAATGGAAAAAGGTCAGGCGTTCTGATGGGAAAACAGGGTGGGTGCCGTATGAGGATGTGAAAATGTTATGAAGAGTTTCAGGGAAAAACTAAAAAACGATATCATACTTCTTGACGGCGCTTTCGGTACATATGTGCAAAGCTTAGGCCTTAGTGAAAAAGATTTTAAGGATCACCCGGGATGTATGGAATATCTGTCTCTCGTAGCTCCGGACCTTATTGAGCAGGCTCATTCAGGGTATCTTGAAGCGGGAAGTGACGCGGTAGAAACCAACACATTTGGCGGTAATTATCTGAAGCTGGCTGAGTATGGGCTGGAGAATGAAGTGTATAAAGTCAATTTTGAGTC
>CAYWDJ010000176.1:0-2978 GCA_964457005.1 uncultured Planctomycetia bacterium | reverse complement strand
GATAAGTCTAAATATGTTTACGTTGTCAGCATATACACAACAGGAACACATGTTATCCCTCCGATAGATATTGAATTAAAATCCAGGGCCGATCAAAAATGGAAGACTCTTCAGAGCCCCCAGGTGACCATGGAAGTGAAAAGTGTTCTTACAGGTGAGGAAAAGGACATAATGGATATCAAGGGCCTGGTGTTTGAAAGAACGAGCATGAAATTATTGATCTTTCTTCTTGTGGGAATCGTTCTTGGAGGAGCCATTTTTCTGTTCTGGAAGAAGAAGCAGGAAATGGGGGCTAAGGCCGAAGAAGAATTGCTTTTGCCTCATGAATTGGCGTATCGACGATTAGGCGAACTTAAGGCTCTTGACCTTCCCGAGAAAGGACAAATAAAGGAGTATTATTCGGTTCTTTCCGATATTGCCAGGGAGTATCTTGAGAACCGATTCAGCTATCGTGCTCCGGAAATGACCACGGAAGAATTTTTGTCTTTTATAAGGAGCTCCGATGATCTGGAGAAAGAGCATAAAGAACTGCTGAAAGATTTTTTGTTACATTGTGACATGGTTAAGTTTGCCAAGTATGGGCCAAAACCGATCGAGATGCTGGATAGCTTTAAGAGCGCGGAGAGGCTAGTGGACCAGACTAAGGTTGTAGAAGAGGAGGAGGTGATGGAAAATGCTGCGCATAGCTAATCCATTAATACTCCTGCTGTGTCTCTTGATCCCTGTAATTATTTATATGGCAAAGAAGTTGGAGAATAGGTCTCAAGGGACCATAAGGTTCTCGAACATAGGTCTTTTTGAAGGAGTTAAAACCTCTTTCAGGGGGAGACTAAGAAGGAATATTATTTACCTCAGGGCTTGTGCCTTGATATTGATTATAGTCGCCCTGAGCCGTCCGCAATCCGCTATCGAGGAGACTGTAGTCCATGTAGAGGGGATAGATATAGTTCTTGCGGTAGATACTTCAAGCAGTATGAGGGCGATGGACTTTGAGATGAACGGTAGAAGGGTAGACAGGCTTGCGGTAGTCAAAAGCGTTGTGTCAGACTTTGTAGAGAAAAGGCCCAATGACAGGATAGGTATGATAGCCTTTGCTTCCATGGCATATACCGTATGTCCGCTTACTCTTGACCATGACTGGCTGGAGAAGAATATTGAAAGAGTAGAGATAGGTATGATAGAGGACGGTACGGCCATAGGGTCAGCTTTGAGCGGAGCGCTTAACAGGGTGAAAGATACAGAGGCGAAGGGAAAGATCATCATCCTTCTTACGGATGGAAGGAACAATGCGGGCAGGATCTCTCCCATGGTGGCCGCTGAAGCGGCAAAAGCTCTTGGAGTTAGGATATATGCCATAGGGGCCGGAACAAAGGGTATGGCTCCATATCCCGTAAAAGATATGTTTGGTAATACCGTACTTAAACCGGTACAGATAGATATAGATGAAAAACTGTTGACCAATATAGCCGACACTACGGGCGGGATGTATTTCAGGGCGACTGATACCGCATCGCTTGAAGATATTTATAAGGAGATAGATACTATCGAAACGACGCCTATCGAAGAGACAGGATATAACATATATAAGGAACTGTTTGGGTATGTGCTCATTCCCGGGATCTTATTTCTTTTGCTTGAGATCTTGTTGGCAAATACTGTTTTGAGGAGGATACCTTAGATGAAGTTCGGTGCAGTATACATGGCTGTATGGACCTGGATAATCCCGGCACTTGTCGTGTTCTATTTCTTAGCGCACAAGTGGAGGAAGAAAGCTCTCAGAAAGTTTGCTGACGAAGATCTTCTGTCTGAAATTGGAGGATCGGTAAATTCGTTCGGACGAAAATTTAAAAAGGTTCTTATTGTTATAGCCTTGCTCTTTATGGTCGTGGCCCTCTTAAGGCCGCAATGGGGGTTCACGTGGCAGGAGGTAAAAAAACAGGGGTTAGATATTTTGGTAGCGCTTGATACCTCAAATAGTATGCTTGCCGAGGATGTTTTGCCGAACAGGCTTCAGAGGGCAAAGTTAGCTGTTAGAGACCTGGTGGAGAAACTTAAGGGGGACAGGATCGGCCTTATAGCTTTTTCCGGGAATGCATTTCTCCAATGTCCTCTTACTGTGGACTATAACGGTTTTTTATTGACCCTTGATGATGTTGATGTTGATTCTGTCCCGGTGGGCGGAACCTCGATATCCAAGGCTATATATACCGCGCTGAATAGTTATGAGGGCGGCAAAAAAAGGAATAAAGTACTTATAATTATCACGGATGGAGAGGACCTTGAAGGCGGAGTGGAGGGTGCTATCCAGCAGGCAAGGGCGGCGGGCGTAAAAATATTTTGTTTGGGAATAGGGACTTCCGGCGGAGAGCTGATACCTGTTGTAGGAGGCAGGGGGAAGATGGTTTTTCTTAAAGATACAAACGGAGAGGTTGTAAGAACACAGCTTATGGAAGATGCTCTGCAGAGGATAGCTCTTGAGACAGGAGGCATGTATGTGAGAAGCGCCGGAGCTGAGTTGGGGCTGGATATTATCTATGATGAAAAGCTTTCAAAAATGGAAAAACAGGAGATCAAAAGCAAGATGGAAAAGCATTTTCATGAAAGATTCCAGATACCTCTTGCCATAGCATTTCTTCTTGTGTGTTTGGAACCATTGATCGGAGACAGGAAGCGTAAAGTAAAATGAAAAAACGCATATTTTTTATAATAATCGCATATGGTTTATGTGCAGCAAACAGCGCCTGCGCGGCTTCTGCTTCAAGGGAGGCTAAAGCCGCGAATAAACTGTATGAGGAAGGGAACTATGAAGAGGCGTTAGGTCTGTATGAAAAAGCTCTTGAAAAAGCACCTGACAATCCCAGGACTTTGTATAATCAGGCTGCGGCTCTTTACAAGAAGGGAGATTACCCCGAGGCGGATAGCTCCTATCTCAAAGCATTGGCTTACGGCGATGAAGATATCGAGACAAAAACTTTATA
>CAYWDJ010000175.1:0-3012 GCA_964457005.1 uncultured Planctomycetia bacterium | reverse complement strand
ATGAATAAAATACCGATCATATGGCATGAGCGCAATATGATATTCGGTAAAGAGAGGGACGTGAGCCGTACGTTTATGGGTATGCCCGATGCTATCGTATGCAATTCTACGGCGATCGCGAAAAGATTTGAAAATAAAGGGAAGATCCCGGATAAGGTAAAGGTAATTATGAATGGAGTGGACCTCAATTTTTACAGGCCGGGGTTCCCTGAGAACAGTGTTGATCAGGTCGATGTCGGAGGCAAGAAAGTAGTAGGTCTTGTTTCAAACCTGAATCGAAGAAAAAACGTGGATTTCTTTCTGCATGCGGCTGCCAGGATATCTAAGCAAAGGGATGATGTTGTTTTCGTTATAGTTGGTGGAGAGTTTGCCGGAGAGAAGAGTCTTGATGGTTTGATGGAAGAGGCGGACCAACTGGATCTTACCGACAAGGTTATGTTCCCGGGATTTGTTCCGGATATAAGGCCGTATCTTGGAGCGTTTGACGTGTCGGTTAACGTTACCCACAGGGAAGCGTGTTCGAGAGCGATCCTGGAGTCAATGGCATGCGCAAAGCCTGTCGTCGCGTTCAATGACGGAGGAAACCCGGAACTCATTGAAGACAGCCGGACGGGTATTCTGGTTGAAACTGGAGATCTTGAAGCGTTTACAAGAGCTATTGTATCTTTACTGGATGATGAAAATAGAAAAACTGAAATGGGCAAGGCGGCAAGAGAGCGGGCGGAAAATATGTTCGATATAGCAAAGAACGCCAAACAGACCCAGGAATTGTACACAAGACTTATAGGAAATATCACGGCATGAGAATAGGGATAGATGCTAGAGAGTGCAGAAAAGGTAAATACACGGGGCTCAGGACCATTCTTGAGACTTTTCTTTCTTCGATCACAAGAGAGGACGGACTTGAGATAGCTCTTTTTTGTAACCAGCACACCGAGATAGACGCCCTCCCTGAATGGATGGATAAAAAGATCATTCGGGAAGATGCGACTTTTCTATGGGATCAGATAAGTTTGCCGATCGCCCTCCGAAAAGAAGAGGTCGATGTGTTCTTTTCTCCATACATCAAAACTCCGATATATAGAGTATGCCCTTATGTGAGCAGCATAAGCGATATTATCCCGCTCAAAATATCCAAACATAAGGGGTTTATGTCCTTATGCGAAAAAATTCACTTTGCATTGTATTCATTTATCTGCGGGATAAGGGCCGCGAAAGTCGTGACGTTGTCAAATGATGCAAAAGACAAGGTCTCAATGGTCCTGGGGATCGACACCAAGCGCATAGAAGTGGTTTATCCGGCTATACAGAGTTTAGCTGCAGAGGGAAAGGTATTCGAAAAATATAAAAAGGACCACCGGCTTGATAAAGAGTTCCTTATATATGTGGGGAACTTTAAGCTCCATAAAAATGTCGAAAGACTGGTAGCTGCATATGGACTCTTGTCCGGGGATATAAGGGATAGGTACGATCTTCTTCTTGTAGGCGGTGCGGATCATGAAGTGCCGATAATGGAAGAACATATACAGGGCTCAGGCCTGTTCGGGAAGGTAAAAGTAGTCCGGAACGTTGATCATAATGAGATCGGTAGTTTTCTTGTTAATGCGAGTTTATTTGTATTTCCATCTCTCCAGGAAGGGTTCGGGATCCCACCGGTTGAAGCAATGTCCATGGGGGTGCCTGTCGCGGCGTCAGACCTTACTCCAATGACGGAGGTTATGGGGGATGCCGCAATTTACTTTGATCCTCTCAGTCCGGAAAATATGTCGGAAAAGATATCCAATGTGCTTAAAGATGGTGAACTTAAAGCCTCTCTGGTATCAAAGGGCAGGGAGAGAGCCGCGTTATACACTGCGGAGAATATGACAGATACGCTTTTGAATGTGATCAAGTCTGCCGGAACACCAAAGGCGCTTTGTGTAAGCAGCGAATTTCCTCCCGTGGTGGGGGGGATATCGACACATATTTATAATCTGTGGAGCCGTTTGCCGCAGGACAGGATAACGATCCTCACAGCAAATACGGGGAAGATAGACGCTCCGATCGAGAACAATATAATAAGGGCGAAATATCCTACGGGTTTTAACATTTTTTCACAGATAGCACGGACTCTTGCTGTGGGTTGCTTTATGTGGGGAGAGAATTCCCGGATGAAAATAAGAAAGAACCATGCTGCGCAGGTGATCTCTTCGGGGTTAGGAGCGCTTATCGTAAAACTTCTTAAAGGTACGCCCTATGTTACGTATGTGTATTCAGCGGACATTTTGGAATTTGAGAAGAATGTATTCACGGGTTTTGTTCTTCGCAAGGTTCTTGGAAACAGTGAGGAAGTTGTTGCTAACAGCACGTTCACAAAGGGGCTCTTAACGGAAAGGTCACTTGTTAGAGAGGATAAAATTCTGGTAAGTACGCCCGGCGTCGATACGCAGAAATATTCTTCAAATTTTTCGGGGGACGAGGTCAGGGGGAAGTACGGCATAGACCAGGACAATAAACTTTTACTTACAGTCGCCCGGCTTGCAGAAAGAAAGGGGCAGGACAATGTGATAAGGGCATTGAAACAGGTGTTTCCCAGTCATCCCCGGGTAAGGTATTTGCTTATAGGAGACGGCGACAGAAGGTCTTATTTAGAGAGATTGGTTGATGAAGAGGGCCTGAGCGGAAAAGTTATTTTTGCCGGAAGTCTGCCCGTCGAAGAATTGGTGAGTGCTTATAATGCTTGTGATATTTTTGTTATGGTGCCCCGGATGATAGCCGAAAAAGGGGATGTGGAGGGCTTCGGTATAGTTTTCCTGGAGGCCAATGCCTGTGGGAAACCTGTTGTAGGCGGACGCACAGGCGGTGTGTCTGAGGCGGTGTCCGATGGGGAGACCGGTATACTGGTGGATCCGGAAAACGTAGATGAGATAGCACGGGCGATCCTTAGGCTTCTGGATGACGAGGGATTGTCGCGCAGATTGGGAGAAAATGGCATGGCCAGGGCTCGCGAGTCCTTCAACTGGGATAAGCGGG
>CAYWDJ010000174.1:0-3031 GCA_964457005.1 uncultured Planctomycetia bacterium | reverse complement strand
GAACCCTTACATCCACCCCTTTACTTTCCAGTTCTTCCGCGATATCGCCTCCTCGCGCTATAGCCCACACCTCTACGTCATATTTGCCCTTATCAAGACCCTCTGCTATCAGTTCAACCACCTTCTCCATACCGCCCGTTTCAAGGCTTTCGATCAAATGCAGGACTTTAATTTTTTTCAACAACACCCCCCGGATTGAGACCTAGCAGCATTTCCCTTTGAAGATTTTCTGGCCGCCACCACAATATTCTTGTCAAGACACTTAGGCACGGAGAAATCTTGTATGTAATAAAAAAAACGTATAACTCCCTGAAAAGCATTGACCATCACCCTTCTCACCCTGTTCCTTAATGTCTTCGGGGGAACTTTGTTTTTATAAAGTATCTCGATCTCATTAAAACCCGTAAGAGATAATATTTGTTTTAGGCTTTTCCCAGTATACCCAACCTCATGAGTAAAATCACCGTATCGTGAATCAAGAGAAAAAGGGTTACTCATATTCGGCACCCTCAATATAAAAATGCCATCCTTCTTTAGGGACGAATATATGAGCTGTACAAGTGGGATGACTTTTTCCTTCGGGACATGCTCCAACATGTCATGTGCGGTTATTAGATCGTACTCTCCACATTTGTCCCGGAGAAACTCCGTAGCATCTGCCTTCATTACCCTGTCCGATATTTTCTCTCTGCAGTATTTAACCTGCTGCTCTGAGATATCAATCCCTAAAAAATTATCATATCCCTTCTGTTTTAGAAAATACAAAAAGTGTCCGGCTCCGGCTCCGAGGTCCAAAATGCACGACCCTTTATCTCTGGGAAGATACCCTTCGTATAAATGACCAAACTGGACTCCGCCTTTTTCATATTGCTCTTCTGTAAGAATATTTACCTCGCTAAAAGAAGATTCCATATAGCGGTCCCACAAATCAGCATTCATATCGTCCATCACACAACCTCCCCACCTCTTGCAACATCAAGGATCTTCTTTATTCGATGTTCATAGGTGTGTTTTTTTATGACTTCTCTCTGTCCCGACAATGCTATACGATCCCTTTCGTCCGGCACCTGCAAAAAATAAGCGGACTTCTCCTTAAGATCTGCTGCCCCATCAAAAAACACGAGATGTTCTCCGTCCCGAAAAAGCTCTACTGCATCTTTCTGTCTGTCACAAAGAACAAAGCTACCGCAGGCAAGAGCTTCAAAAAGCTTAGGGCTTGCCTGATCACAAGGCGTTTCTCCGTCATCATAATGTATGACCGTTACTATTTTTGCTTCGCTAAATATCTTCCGCCACTCCCGACATTCTATGTGAGCGGAAACTATTTTCTTGCAGAGTGGACTCCCCTGGGCCCCTTCCGCCCATCCTGGACCCCAAACCTTAACATCCAGACCAGATACCGACTCCAGAACCTTCATACGATTCGGATAATACGATCCCACAAAAGCTATATCGGAGGCAAAATTTCGCCTTTCATTCGGGGGAACATTTACCCTGTAATGATATTCCGGGTCGCAAGCAAAGGGGACCCAGACAGCATCAACACCTGCTTTTACCTTCAACAATTTCACCGCTTCAGTTCCGGCACAAAAAACATGATCGTATCTGGGTGCAGCCTTAATAATGCCTTTAAACCCCCTTGGCACAGCAGTAGGCATCTTATACTCAGTAGGCGGATCGGTCGTCCATAGAACAGTTTCAACTCCCATCCCAATTATTGCATCTACAGTATTGGGAAGGATGCCATGCCCCCCGACAACAAGACACAAATCTGGCTTTTCTCGCCAGGCTGTTTTTACCAATTTTTTGTTAAGCCGCCTATTGTCCCACCTTTTCAAAGGCGTTATTATCTTCCTTATTCTTCCCGGAAGAACGTAATCCCGATCGTCAAAAGACAGAAGTTCATGCCCCAGATTTTTAATAGCTTCTTCTCTATAAATTGATGAGTTTGTAAACTGTGGGTTGTGATACCCAACATATAATATCTTCATTCTATTATTAAGACCTCCTATATTTTCTAAACTTCCCGTGCCTGGAAAAGAACTTCACCTTTGGAAGCTCAAAAACACTCCACGCAAATATTTTAAAAATCTCTAAAGGTCTTATTCTAATGGCTTTTCCGAACCACTTAACCCCGTCACCCCAGGTGCCATTTATGCAATGCAGTTTCCCTAGCCTTTTTAGATGTATGACAAGTTTCTCTGGATATTTTTGAAACTCTTCATAATGCTTTTCCACCATTGCTGTCCTTCCCGGTATCAATTTACTGAAATCATCAGATATTTGCCCTTTGTGAACATAATATTTAACAAGTATCTTCGGAACGCAGTCAAAATCATAATACTGGGATATCCTGAACCACATATCCCAATCCTGGCAGCTTTTCAACCCTTCATCAAAAACACCTACCCTATCAAAGCATTCCCTTCGAACCATTACTTTGCTTACTCCCCCTATAGCGGAACCTGCATAAAGAGCTTTCTTTATATCCACACTCCTATCGGGAGTGTAAGTCTCTACAAGCCGTTCCCCTGGGCTCTCCAGGGTCTCAGATCCAGTATATATCACACCTACCTCAGTTTCTGCTCTATTCATATGTTCGACCTGAAGCGAAAGTTTTTCCGGCAGCCACTCATCGTCGTCGTCCAGAAAAGCGATATATTCCCCTCTTGATTTTTCTATCCCTGTGTTCCTTGCAACGGGTCCCCCCAAGCATTGTTCGTGTCGTATGTATATAACTCTAGGGTCTTGAAAATCTTTCACAACAGACTCTGTCTTATCGGTAGAAGCATCATTAATTATCAAGAGTTCAAGATCTTTAAACGTTTGGCACAATACGCTCTCTACCGCCCTAGGCAAAAGATCGGCCCTATTGTGGGTTGATATTATCACGCTTACCTTAGGGCTCATACTACCCCCTGATTCAAAAGCTGTTTGTACAGGTCTATTAATTCCAAGGATAAAGAAAAGCTGTCATATCTGCTCTCTACTATTTGCCTGCCGCGAGCGCCCATATCCCACCACTTTTTCT
>CAYWDJ010000173.1:0-3083 GCA_964457005.1 uncultured Planctomycetia bacterium | reverse complement strand
AGCTTACAGCTTACAGCTTACAGCTTATAGCTTACAGCTTACAGCTTACAGCTTATAGCTTACAGCTATAAATGCAAGTCTAAGCTGGATTACCAAGCCTCTACGGTACGCTCTACTATCCTTTTGGCCAGGTCCCTGATGGCATCTCTTCTCGCGTCCTCGGATGTCCGGGCATTGTCTCCTGTGGTATTATAACTTGATTCGCCCATAAAGGATTTTTCTTCCCACATAAGCTTATGAGTAAGGTTATTGTAAAGCTTCAAGTTAACAAAGATGCTCAGCCTGAACTCTATTACATTGTCAGATCCGTCATAACTGAGAGGAAACAGCTTTATCGCCATCAGCTCGCCTTCAAGGACCATTGCGGCTTTCTTTTCGGTCTTTATGGCAAGATGCCTGTCAAAAATGAACTCATCTATCGTCATCCGTGTTATGTCGAATTCAGTTCCGGGCACATATATGTAACTAGTGTGCCTGTCTGAGATCTGTCCGGCCGGGTCTATTTTATTTTTAAAAGTCTCAACGTGGATCGAGTTAAGTTCAGGCGGAAGCAATGCAGCCGTCGTATACCCGCATCCTGCAACAAAAAGGAACATTCCCAAAAATATTATTTTTAATGTACGCATTATTTTTTTATCCTCTTCTTAATATTTTCTACCTTAACCTTAGCCTCTTCCGCGGCAGGAGTTCCGTCAAACCTGTTGATCACATCCTGATAATAAATAAGGGCGCTTGTACGCTTTCCCTGCCTCTCGTAAAAATTACCTATCTTCATTATACTTTCAGCTTTCTTTATCTTTAATTCGTCAAGAACCTTGATCGCCTGTTCCCTTATAGCAGGTACGGCTGTGTTTTTTGAGAGCTCCTGAAATTCCTGAAGAGCTTCATCCGTACTTTCCTGATCATATTCAGGATCAAGAGACGCCTCATACCGGGTATATGCCATCTGGTATTTAGCCTCCGGCACAAGATTACTATCCGGATAATCGTTTACAATTCGCTCATAAGCTTCAATTGCCTTATTATAATGTCTCATTCTTCTGAAACAATCAGCCTGCGCATACAGTGACCTTACAGCATATGGACCGAAAGAACTATTATCCACGATCTTCCCGTAAATAATAGAGGCTCTGTCCAGTGAAAGCGAAAGTTCAAGTTCCATAATTCTTGGAGATTCGGATTTTTGCATTACCTGAGCTATGTTGTACTCCCGCTCTATTATCTCTTCCATCCTGTGTGTATACGGATAGTTCTCGGCTGTCTTCTGGTAGTTTTCATACGCGAACCAGTATTTCCCCAGTTCTTCATAGGACCTGCCGGCATAATACTGCGATTCCGGAGCAATGTCTGAATCGGGATATGACTTGACAAGCCTGACAAATTCCTCGGCCGCCCTTTTAAAATCACCCTGTTCGTAGAACCTTAATGCCCATTCAAACTGCTCTCGAGGGGAATCTTTTACGGCATATTTGGGATTAACTGCCTTCTTATCCTGGGGGGTCCATAGCCAGAATGCGTGGGCCTGCCCCGCTGAGAAAGCGACAATTGATATAAATATGATGATTATACGGAAATATCGCATGATTAAAAGTGTTAATATAGTAAAAATAACCCTAGTGGACTAACATTCTATATCATGCAACATGATATTGTCAATGTTAAACCTGCTAGGGTTATATTATATATAGATGAATTAATATTATTCAGAAGCTGAAGATATAGCTTTCTCAACGAAGCTTGAAACAGTCAATTTGTCTTTCTTTGACATTTCAAGAAACTGATTGCCGACCTCGAAGTCATTCTCACTCTTCTTGATCCAGGCTATCTTGGAGATAGTCTTAACGCTCTTTGAGTTTTCCGGCATATCAAGCTCAACTATAAGCCTGCATGCCCTTGAAATAAACTCATCCGTGCTAAAACAAACTCCACCCTCACTTATATTCGTTGATACAGTCATAGTCCTGGCCTCTTCTTCACTCTGGCCAAGCTTCCTGTACCGTACGGGTATAGGGGTATACGCTCTAGGATATCTTCTTTTGTCTGATTGATCTTGTCTTTCCATTTCATACCTTATTAGTTAGTTAATTAAACAGTCATTTCAACATTGTTATTATAACATAAACTTAGAGTTTGTCAAAACTAAAAACTAGCTTTTTATGGTTTTATTTTTAACAAGCTATTTCCGCCTAAAAATACTATATATAGGACTATATAAGAAATAAACCGCTATATGCTCTAAAACAATTTAAACTATCATAAAAACAAAAAAAAATCGCCTATAGGCTAAAATCATGTTTTAGCCCATAGGCGAACAAAGTTTTCAAAGGCTCATTCTATTCTGTTGCGTCTACGATACGTCCGTACCGGAGACCAGACTAGCGGCATCAACAGAAGTTTCGGAGTCATTGTACAGATTGAGACTATTGACGTATTCCGAAATCAGCTCTTTGTCTTTTTTCGACATCTCGAGGAATTGGTTTCCCACTTCGTAATCATCACCTGCAACAGCCTTCTTGATCCAGGCTACCTTGGAGATGGCTTTGATGGGTTTCGTGAACATCGGTACGTCCAGCTCAACTATAAGCCTGCATGCCATGGAAATGAATTCATTTGTCCTAAATCGAATTCCTCCCTGGCTGAGGTTCTTTGTTATTGAACTGTCACCATCATTACCATCCCCATCCCGTAATTTGCGGAACCTTACGGGGATGTGTGTTTTAACCCGTGGGGTTTTCCTTTTTTCTGCGGATTCAGTCACTTCCCTTACCTCCATTCCCGTTATGTTGGTTAAAACCTTCCTATTATTTATTTATACGCGTATCTTCCACATCTTCTTTTAGAGCTTCCTTTTCGTCTTCAAGAAACTCTCTCATAAGTTCGTTCTCTCGTAAAGGATACCCCGCATCCTTCATGATACCAACCTCTCCGGCGTCATCTGAAAGAACATTAAAGAACGATGCCGGCATTAACGCGTCTTCCTTTCACTGCGGCATTTTGTATGTATCATCCGTCATACCATGCCCGGTAAACTGCGATCTACTCTTCTGTATAGCTGCCTTCTTTGTAAGAAGCTCTGAGATATC
>CAYWDJ010000172.1:0-3096 GCA_964457005.1 uncultured Planctomycetia bacterium | reverse complement strand
GATCTTTATAAGAACGTATTTCCCTTGAAACAAGATCCGTAATTATCTCTTCATGGGTGGGCCCGAGAGCTACCTCTTTGCCGTGACGGTCGTTGAACTTTATCATGACATCACCTATCTCGTCATACCGCCCTGTCTTCTTCCACAGATCAGTGGGTTGGAGAGCCGGCATCAACAGCTCAATAGCACCGGCGGCATCCATCTCTTCACGCACGATCTTTTCCGCCTTACGCAATACCTTATACCCAAGTGGAAGATATGTATACGCTCCCGCCGTAAGACGCCGCACCAGCGCGGCCCTTACCATAAGTTTATGGCTGACTGCCTCCGCATCCTGCGGAGTCTCTTTTAATGTTGGTATAAATGATTTAGTCCATCTCATTGTGTTACTCCTTCTAGCACAACTTCAGCTGTAAGCTTTAAGTTATAAGCTGTAATTCATTTATTCGATTCCTGTTTACCTTGACGTCAGCCTTAACCCAAAACCTGCACGCTAATGAAACTTAAAGCCTACAGCCTACAGCTTACAGCTTACAGCTTATAGCTAACTAGTCTCCTCACGTATCATCTCCAAAAGTTCTTTTATAGCCTCTGATTCTTGTACTGTCTTTACTATAACCCCTCTTCTGAATATCGCACCTTTCCCTTTGCCAAAAGCTATCCCAATATCAGCGGCCATAGCTTCTCCGGGGCCGTTCACCTCGCACCCCATAAGCGCGATAAGCAGATGCTTATCTGACCTGGGAATGTCGCCCCCCGAGCTCTCAAGAAGTTCTTCTTCCAGCCTCTTGACTATGGAAACGAGATCAACCTGACATCTTCCACAAGTGGGACATGCTATTACCTCGTGCCCAAAAGTTCGGAGTCCCAATGATGACAATATATTCCGTGCTGTCGAGATCTCATCTATAGGATCTCCGGTTAGCGACACCCTTATCGTATCGCCAATACCATCCATAAGAAGCGAACCTATACCAACACTGGATTTAACAACCCCCTGTTCAATGGACCCTGCGGCCGTTACACCCAAATGAAAAGGATAGTCACATTCCACGGCCATAAGACGATATGCTTCTACGGTTGTTACCACATCCGAGGACTTCAATGATAATAAAATATCGTTAAAATCCATTTTTCGGAAGTTCTCTATGTATTTCAGCAGAGACTCCACCATTATTTTTGCGGGATCTCCCTTACCGGAAGCCATTTCAGAAAGAGATCCGGAGTTAACCCCCAGACGAATAGGAACATTCTTATCTTTCGCCATGCCGATAACCTGAGCGATGTCTTCTTCTTTTCGGATATTCCCGGGATTTATTCTGATCTTATGTACACCATTTTCCATCGCGACTAACGCCAGCCGATGGTCAAAATGTATATCGGCCACCAGAGGAATAGTCGTCTCTTTTTTTATCTGGGCCAACGCCTTTGCATCAGCTTCGCTCTTGACCGCAAGGCGCACTATTTCACATCCCGCTTTTTCTAAAGCGCGTATCTGTTCTGAGGCCCTGGCAACACTCGAAGTCGGCACTTTCACCATCGACTGTATACTTACAGGATGTCGCGACCCAACCTGTACCCCTCCGATCATTACGGTCCTGGTATCCCTTCGTTTTATCATATTTATTTTCTCTGAACTATTTTTGTGATCTTATCCCCTAAAGGAGTCTTTAATATGTCCTGCCATGAAACAAAAACTATGAGAGACACAAGCAGAATAAGGAAAAGCGTCGTCAAGTTTTCCTGCACACGCAAACTTACAGGACTTCCTTTTACCTTCTCGATCCCAAGAAATAAAGCATGTCCTCCGTCAAGAACCGGTATAGGCAAAAGATTGAATATCGCCAGGGCCAAGCTGATATGCGCCATTGTTATCATCAGAGGCACTATTCCTATGCCTGCCGACTGCCCTATGATACGGGCGATGCCGATAGGGCCGGAAACCGTACCTTTAAGCGGCATCCCGCCGGTGATCAAGAGCCATATCATCTTATAAGTCATGGCCGTAATAGCTAACAGTTGCTTGCCTCCATGGTAAAAGGCTTTAATCGGATTGTATCTCACCGACAAGACCTTATTCTGAGGCGCTATTCCTATCATCGGCCTCGAAATAGTTTGGCCGAATATATTCTTAACTTCACTGATATCGGGTTTGACTTCTATCTCGACTGCAGAACCATCGCGTACAATATCGATGAGAAGAGACTTGCCGCCTTCCGATCCAACCTTTATCGCCCCCACGATATCTTCCCAGTACCCTGTCTCCTCTCCGTTGATAGCTATGATCTTATCCCCGACTTCTATACCCGCTTCATAGGCCGGATATTGTTTCAAGACCTCACCAACCTCATTAGATAAGGTGGGAACTCCCATCATAAATATCACCCAGAACAAGAAAAAGGCAAATATATAATTTGTGAGCGACCCGGCGACAATGACCCAAAACCTGTGGCCTACCGGTTTGGACAGAAACTCCCCTTCTTTCCCGGTGGCTTCCAAGGGATCATCCCCGGACATCTTTACATATCCTCCAAAAGGAATAAGCGACACCCTGTAATCGGTCCCGCCTCTTTTAATTCCCCATATCCTTTTGCCCATACCAAGAGAAAAGACTTCGACATCAATACCAAACTTTTTTGCGGTCAAAAGATGTCCCAACTCATGTATTATAACGAGTATACTGAAAACTATAACAACTAGAATGAATGTCAACAAAATCCCAACACCTCCTCAGCGGCCCACTTCTCCGCCTTTATGATCTCTTCAATTGACGGATCCTTTATTTTTTTATGTTTTTCTATAACCTTTTCGACAAACGGTATTATGTTCGTAAACTTTATCTTGCCTTCAAGAAAAAGGCTCACAGCTTTTTCATTTGCTCCATTCAGCACCGCAGGCACAGTCCCTCCTTCTTCCAGAACACTATAAGCAAGAGCAAGCGCCGGGAATTTCGACATATCAGGGTCATGGAAAGTCAGTTGTTTCAGCTCGCTGAAATTGACTCTGGGAAAATCATTCGTGTCGATATCCGGATACGACAGAGCCTTGACCACGGGAAATTTCATGTCCGGATAATAAAGGCTTGCCCTTATGGTC
>CAYWDJ010000171.1:0-3111 GCA_964457005.1 uncultured Planctomycetia bacterium | reverse complement strand
ATTCTTGGAAGTATAATTTCGGGATATGTAAGTGACTTTATCGGTTACGGCCGGGCTCTTCTTGGTGTATTTATCTTATGGGCATTAAGCATTACGGGGGCAGCGGTAGTTACCAGCCCGTTTTATTACTCGTTAGTGGGAGCGCTTATAGGTCTCAGCCTGGGTGGTACCTGGGTTGTCCTAAGGGCGATTGTAGTAAAGCTTGTATCAAAAGAAAATATCGGAGAGGGATTTGCATTGTTCAATTTGGTAGCGTATCTGGGAGGCGTAGTTGGTCCGATCTTTTGGGGGCTTCTCCTGCTCTATTTCAGGCAGTTCGGGGGAACAGGGTACCGTATAGCATTATCAAGCATGCTGGTTTTTATCGTGGTTGGAATGTATTTTCTTACGCAGATGAGAAAAGAGGTTCAGATCAATGCAGGATCTTAGAACACAATTTGAAGAGAATGTAAGGTCCAAGCCTGAAGCTGTTGCCATAAAGTATAAGGAAGGCGGAAGCTGGACGGATATTTCTTATGGTGAGCTTGGCAAGAAAGTCCGGATGCTTGCATCGTATCTATCGGAAAAAGGAATTAAAAAGAACGACAGGGTAGGTGTCTTGATGAACAATCGGCCTGAGTGGCCTGTTGTTTTTTTTGCTGCTATTTTCGCGGGCGCTTCAGCAGTGCCGCTTGATGCCAGGTCTACTCCGGACGAGACAGGTAATATCCTAAAAAATGCAGAATGCGCCATGGTATTTACAGAGGAAGGGACTGCTTCGCTCGTGGATGGCAATGAGGGAGCCGTTGTAGGCGTCGAAAGCGATCTATTTAAGAATATATTTAGACCCGGTGAAATACAAGATTGTACTGTTGAGATATCAAGTGACGATACAGCATGTATCTTATATACTTCCGGGACTACTGCCGAGCCTAAAGGTGTAATGCTTTCACATCGGAACCTTTTATCAAATTGTGCCTCCCTGGAACAGCTTAACATTGTAAACCCTGAAGACAGGGTCCTTTCCGTTCTTCCCCTGCACCATATTTATCCGCTGACAGTGACTATGCTGCTGCCTCTCTCCTATGGGGGGAGCATAGTATACGCAGAGAGCATGAGGCCTGAGGCTATGTCCGAGGCGATGAAGAAGACGGGAGCTACAATTTTTACCGGAGTTCCGCAACTTTTCACGGCGTTACATAAAAAGATAATTGAAAGCCTCAGGAAAACACCATTTCCGGTACGCGCGCTTATGAGCCTTTTTATCGACGCTGCGTACGGGCTCCGCAAGAGGACGGGAATAAATTTATCAAGGTGTTTGCTTTTTGGCATTCATAATAAGTTTGGACGCGCTATGAGGCTCTTTGTGTCGGGAGGCGCTAAGCTTGACGCAGAGGTTGCGAGAGATATGCGTAGATTTGGATTTACACTGATAGAAGGATACGGACTTACCGAAACTTCTCCCGTCCTTACCTTGACACCCCTAAAGAAGCCTAAGTCCTGTTCCGCCGGTTTACCCATTCCGGATGTAGACATAAAGATCATTGATAAAGACTCAGAAGGTGTGGGGGAGATACTGGCGCGCGGTCCTAATATAATGATGGGGTATTACAAAAGACCGGATCTTACAGAAAAGGTTATAAGTAACGGATGGTTCCATACAGGTGATCTGGGATATCTCGACCCGGATGGACATTTGTTCATAACCGGCAGATCCAAAGATGTCATAGTTCTAAGCTCAGGAATGAATGTATACCCGGATGAAGTTGAAAAGGCTTATATGAAAGAAGTTCCCGCAAAAGAGATGTGTGTTTTCGAGATGCCGTATCAAACCGGTACGGATGAAATACTCGAATTATGGGCGGTTGTTGTTCCTGATCTTGAATTTTTTAAAAAATACGGCGAAGTTAATCTCAGAAATGTTATAAAAGAGAGATTTAATAATGTTTCACGTACTCTTCCTGCGCATCTCAGGGTGATGAATTTTTTTATTACACTGGAAGACCTCCCTAAAACACTCTTAGGTAAACTGAAGAGGTATGAAGTGAAAAATACGTGGATAGCTAAATCTGCAAGGGAAGAGCTTCCGCCGGAAGAAATTAAATGCTCGGAAGAAGACCTTGAGATGATGGAAAGCGGCCTGGGCGTTAAGGTAGTTGATTATCTCGCGAAGCAAACCGGGATAAAAAAGACCATAACACCTCCGGATCTTCTTGAGCTTGATCTCGGGATAGATTCTTTGGGTCGTATTGAACTTGGAGCAGGTCTGGAGAAGACGCTGGGGATAAAGATAGAAGAAGAGATCATAGGGAAGGCATTTACGGTGGGGGAGCTTATATCCGGATTGAAAACGCTTGTACCCGCGGACATGACATATCAGATAACCGGCGGGGAGATAAGTTCTTCTCCAATAAATTGGAAAGAAAATCTTGCAGACCTTCCAAAGAAAGAAAACCTTGATAGGATAGACCTTAAGCCCGGTTTTTTTGCGTGGATTGCCGGATATTTGTTTCTGCTTCCATTTTGGCTTATTTTTAAAATATTTTTTAGTTTTCGGGTTGTAGGAAAGGAAAACTTGCCGGAGAAGGGTCCGTATATCTTGTACGTGAACCATACCAGCTATTTCGATGGTCTTCTTGTCGCGGTCGCTCTTCCGCATTTTCCAAGTCTCGACATGTTTTTTTTAGGGTTCAGGCCCTATTTTAACGTCCCCGTAATACGGAACCTTGTGAAGATAGGAAGGATCGTACCTCTGGATTTCTCCGCGCATTTGCTTGAAGCCATGAAAAGCTGCTATTATGTCCTGAAGAAGGAGCGGAATATCTGTCTGTTTCCTGAAGGCCTCAGGACTATCGACGGAAAGGTAGGGAAGTTCAAGAAAGGGTTCGGGATCCTGGCAAAAGAGACCGGGGCTGCATTAGTTCCTGTTTTTCTGGAAGGAGCATATGAGGCCTGGCCAAGAACCGTAAAATACCCCAGGCGGCACCCTATAACGATACGGATAGGTGAACCTGTTAAGGTGCAAAAGGCAGAAGAATTGGGGAATAAGCTGGGTGCCGCAGATAAATATGAGGCTATATGTGCCGGAGCGCGTCAGATACTCATAGATGAGAAGGGGGGATAGGGGGTTTG
>CAYWDJ010000170.1:0-3142 GCA_964457005.1 uncultured Planctomycetia bacterium | reverse complement strand
TACCGAAAAAGCCCTGCGCGTCTTCCGGCTCCTTTGTGTTGATGTTTATTACTCCGTTGAATGCATTAAACCCATAAAGAGTGTCATTCGGTCCTCTTACCACCTCTATGTCTTTTATGTCGTCTACTAGAAGCGGAAGGAAATCCCAGCTTACTCCGGAAAAAAGAGGTGTATACACGCTCATCCCGTCCATAACAACAAGCATTCTCCTCGACCAGCGTTCATTAAAACCGCGGGCGGACACGCCCCAAGTCCTTCCGTCTATAGCCAGAACATCCATACCCGGAACCCTGCGGAAAGCGTCAGGAACGTCTATTATTCCCCACCTCTCAAGCTCATCGTCTGTTATGACACTGATGGCCGCGGGAGCGTCGAGTATAGATTCTTCCATCCTGCTTGCCGAATATACTACGGGGATCTCTTCAAATAGCGAAAGCTCATCTCCGGCGGAGTAAGCCGCTCTGGCCTGAGGAGTCTGAGCCACTGCTACCCCTGCCATCAGCACCCCCACAGCACAGATACCTGCTACAAAGATCTTTATTGTGGTTTTCATTTTTTCTCCCGTTGAATACAATATTATTTTAATGCGAGTTCAATAGCATTATGAAGAGCTTCCGGATCATAAGGTTTGAGGAAATAGTCAGTAACACCCATTCGTTCTATGGTTATCTTACACTCATCGTCATCAACACCCGTAAGAATAATGATCGGGGTATTTTTTATATCCTCGTCCGTTCTGATCGCGGCAAGAACCGCTTCCCCTCCCCATGGCGGAAGCATAAGATCAAGAAGTATCAGGTTCGGGTTTTCCTTTTTAGCCAAATACTTGCCTCCGTCGGAATCATAAGCAACAACCGCTTCATGCCCCCAATCCTGTACCCTTCTCTCGAGCATCTTTGCCGTATCGAACTCATCTTCTATTATTAATATCTTTGCCATATCAACCCTCCCGAAAAAACCTCTGCTAAAAAACAAAAAAAAGCAACCCCGGCATCATGCCTGAATTGCTTCAAAAACCTTATATACTGCAACACCTCTCGGTCATCGCTATCCTTTGTAGCCGAACATACATTATTGTAATTTATAGTATAACTATACCTCGCCTTCAGTTATTGTCAACATTGTATTGAATTATTCCGTGAAGTACCGGGTTATTTTTCACCAAAAAGATCGGATTGTTGTAATTTACCAAGGCTTTCCATGTACTTGAAGACTTTGCGTATCTCTTTTTTCTGGCGGTCATTTCCGTTAGCCATAAACTCAGCCGCTTTTTCCGGATCTTGTATTATGTTTTTCCAATACGCGTAATTTCTGGGTTCTCTCTTCATGCTATCCGTCCCGCAACCCCGCCCTTGCGATCACTCTCTGCAAGAAAAACAAAAGAGACAAGCCATAACATGAGAGCCCCCAACACCGGAAACCCCCAATAATCAAGAGGAGGAATATAACCACATATGTGTGTGGCAAAAGCGATCAACACTCCCAACATCAAACTCTGGTAAGCAAAAGAACCCGTGGGCAATTCATCCAAATATAAGAGTGCCGGAAAAAACATTATGAACAACATTGTATAGTGATGTATCTCACTGACCGGCGCGAATATTAGCATCAGCATCGGGAAGAGCGAATATTCAAGAATAAGTCTTTTCGGACTGATCTCTTCTCTTTTCTTACGGCATACAAAGGCAAGCAGAAGCAAAAGAGCTCCGCCAAACCCGCGCACCCCCCACTTCACCCAAAAATTCCCGTTAGCTATCAGCGACGATTCCGATGGATGTACCCATCGGGTAATTACGGTAATCAGGGACTGGTTATCAGCGGCAAATGGGGTGAGAAGCTGCTCCCAGAGATGACTATTCTGCGCATTATCCGATGCAGCCTGGCTCAAAATTCGATTCCATTCTGTCAGATAAAACCAGTTCTGGTCCACGCCGATAACAGCCGATGGCAATACCAGCAAAAACAAAAAAACCCCGGCACAAGCGGCTATTATCACCTTCCACTCCCTTTTTACAAGGAACAGAATGATCAATGGCGCCAGCGGGCTCAATTTTAGAACAACAGAAAAGGCAAAAAGTAAGCCCGTCCATACATATTTACTCTTGGAATACAGATACAATATTGCAACAGCAAGGAAAATACTCATAACCCCAAGCTGACCTCGTGTCATTGACTGCATAAGGGACGGCACACAAAACAATCCTGCTAATACGGCTGCCCGGAAGGCAGTAACTCTGTCCGGGATCAAACGGGCAGATAGATATATTGCCCCGCAAAGTGACCCGACAGACAACATGTACCACATGAAAGTATTTACAAGAAGCGGGAGTTTATAGAATGGAATAAGCATTATAGCCAAAAGCGGCGTATAAACATAGAACCATCCCCTGGCATTGGAAACAAGATAAAGATGCTCGCCTGTCTGAAGTGACTGGGCCCCCTGCAGAAATACCGTAAGGTCTGTACGTCTTGGAGGAGGACCGATCCCTCCCCTGAAAAGGGCTGAAATGCCAACTATGCCCAGAAATACAACAACAAGAAAAATACATAGTTTTTTGCGTTTTAAAAAAAAATCAAGTATTTGATTTAGAAGATCAATGGGAGTTTTCATTGGAATTATCTTACCAGATATGGGATATGCAGGCAAGGAGAAAGGATTTTACCGTGACAGTTGTACCCGGGAAATATTCTTATTTTTCTACAGCTTGTCGGATAATGGTCTGTACAAGCTTCTCATAGGATAAGCCTGCCTTAGCCGCTGATTCGGCAAACTCATCATCCGGGGCCAAAGCGGGGTTGGCATTCGCTTCAATAACGTATACATCACCTTGCGGGGTCACCCTGAGATCAAATCTGCAATAACTGTCTATCATTAAGGCCCTGTATGCTCTCTTGCAAACATTAATAACCTTTTCTGACATCCCGTCCGGGAGACGACCGGCAAATTCATTCTTGATACCCCACTTTTTCCTGTACTTCTCGTCCCATTTCGCTTTATATGTAGCCAGCTTAGGCTCATCTTCCGGTACCTGCGTAAATTTCATCTCACGTATTGGGAAGGCTTTAAGCCTTTTCCCTCCGAGAATGCTCACATATAATTCTCTTCCTTCAATATACTCATCGGCGATCGCGGCCATGTCGA
>CAYWDJ010000169.1:0-3179 GCA_964457005.1 uncultured Planctomycetia bacterium | reverse complement strand
TTTTAGGTGAAGCCATAGCTCGGGAAGAATCACGAAGAGCAGCGGAGCTGGGGCTCAGGGCGAGTGAGATAAGATATAAGACTCTTTACAACTCGTCACGTGATGCAATAATGATATTAGATCCGGAGGCCGGTTTTGTTAACGGGAACAATGCCACTTTAGAGCTGTTTGGCTGTGGTTCTGAATATGAATTTATACAACAGACCCCGGGCTCTCTTTCTCCCGAATATCAGCCGGATGGCGAATTATCCACGGTCAAGGCCGAAAAAATGGTAAGTGTTGCACTTAATGAAGGCGTAAATTTCTTTGAGTGGCAACATAAAAAAAGTCATGGAGAGAAGTTTGCCGCTACTGTTCTTTTGACCAAGATGGAACTAGGGGGCAAGGTGCTTATACAGGCCACAGTTCGCGATATCTCGGATAGTAAAGAGGCCGAACGGCAACTGAAACAACAAAAAGATCTTCTTGACGAAAAGAACAAGGACCTTCTTATGAAGATACAGGAAGTCGAGACCGCAATGGGTCACATTAAAAAATTGGAGGGTCTCGTCCCGATATGTGCTTCATGTAAAAAAATAAGACTGGAAGATAAAGACGGTAAGGATCCGAAGTCCTGGATCTCTCTTGAAAGGTATATTTCGGATAATACCGACGCAGCTCTCACTCATGGGCTTTGTCCTGATTGCATAAAAAGATTGTATGGAAGACAGTTAAGAAAAGAGGGAGAAGAGTAAAGGTATGGCGGATAAAGAAACCAATCGGAAGGAAGATTCTATGGGTAGGTATGATGAGCAATACCGGGTGTTGATAGAAAGTATGAACCAGCCTGTTTTGCAGATATCCATGGACGGCACCATTCTTTTTATGAACACATATTCCGCGGCAGGGTTTGGCGGAGAAGTTAAAGATTATGTCGGGGGAAAATTGTGG
Source organism: uncultured Planctomycetia bacterium (assembly GCA_964457005.1). Classification (GTDB taxonomy): domain Bacteria; phylum Omnitrophota; class Gorgyraeia; order Tantalellales; family Tantalellaceae; genus CAYWDJ01. The sequence continues at coordinate 2,249 of CAYWDJ010000169.1, read as the reverse complement.
GATCTTTTCCCTGAAGATATAGCTAACAACTATTCGGAAAATATTAAAGGAGTTATTGCCGGAGGGAAGAAACTGGTTGTTTGTGAGGAAACCGTGTTGCGAGGGGAACACAGGTGGTTTGAATCGTCCTTACAGCCGATCAAAAATGAAGAAGGAATTTTAGATTCCGTTCTAATTATAGCGATCGATGTTACGGATCGAAAAAAAATGGAGGAGGATCTGAAAAAGAGAGACAAGCAGTATAAGTCTCTAGTAGAGGGATCTAACCATCCGATAGCGAAGATCGACTACGATGGAAAAATATATTTTGTGAACAGTTATGCGGCGGGAATGCTTGGAGTGGATGCAGATAGCGTTAAGGGAAAGACCATGTGGGATTTTTTCCCGCAGGAAACTGCTGACAGGCAGATGGCGAACATAAGGAAAGCCATCGATGAAAGGGAACGAAAACTCATTGAGGGGGCGTCAATAATACAGGGTGCAAGTTATTGGTTTGAGACTTTGCTCCAGCCGTTAGTGAACGAAGACGGATCGGTTGACAGCGTTCTTATGTTAGCCATAGACATTACGGAGCGTAAGCGCTTTGGAGACGCTCTCAAGGAATCAGAGGCGCTGTATAGGACTATCTTTGAGAATACCGGAACGGCAACAGTCCTGATAGAAGACGATCTTTCCATATCAATGGTCAACAACCGGTTCTCTGATATGGCGAGATGCCCAAAAGAGGATATCGAAGAGAAGGTTTTGCTCACTGATTTTGTGGCTCCGGGTTATGTCGATAAGATACAGGAATACCACAGGATAAGGCTTATAGACCCGGAGGCGGTTCCCAAGATGTATGAATTTAAGTTCAAGGCATTGTCGGGGGAGATCCGGGATGTTTATGTTACTGTAGCTCTTATTCCCGGGACAAGGAGAAGTCTTGCCTCTATGGCGGATATAACGGAAGTGAAACGGAAAGAATTTCAGATACAGAAACAGAAAGAAATGTCCGACAATCTTAATTTGGCTTTGGAGCATAAAGTTAAAGAACTTGAACAAGCATTAAATCATATCAAGAAACTCGAGGGGCTTGTTCCCATATGTGTAGGATGTAAAAAAATGCTTCCGGAAGAAAAGGACAGCAAGGATCCAGCCGCGTGGGTTGCGCTGGAGATCTATATTTCTGAAAGATCAAATGCCAGTTTCACACATGGATTATGTCCTGATTGTATAAAGAAAATGTATGGTAATTCGGTCAAGAAGAACCACAAATAATGGGGCAGATAGAATGAAGTATGCGTTTTGGGTTATTTTAATTGCGTTTGTCGTAGTCAGCATTACACATGCTTCCGCACAGAGAAATAGAGGCGGAGGCCTTCTCGAATATCCTGACGGTAGTTATGGACAGGATCTCGGAGGTGGGTACAAAAGCACTCCGGACAACGAAGTTTTGATGCCCTCAGCCTATAGGACTCCTTACGATTATACGCAATTCGGCCCTATGTACGGGGGCAGGTTCCCGACTGTTCAGAATCCACCAGCAAGAGCTGACGAAGACGGGAAGAAGGTAAGTGACCATGTTTTTCATGAGTCTACAACGGTTCCCTTTGATAGCATGTTATGGGGGGTTTATGACGCGGGAGTTGATGCTTCATCTCGCCCTTCAGAGGATCGGACCGGCCATGCCGCAAAAGATGGATATTAAGCTTGAATTTTGTCAAATATGTAGTATACTTAGAGCCATATCCATCTATATATAGTATTATAGCGTTATAGTATTATAGTATTGTGGAATAATATTCAAACTTTTGTTAGAAATATGATAAACATTTTAGCATTTTCATTTATAGGCTCGATACTTCTTACCTTTCTGTGTATTTACATATCCAGGTTCTTCAAGTTATTTGATTATCCCGATAGCCGTAAGCAGCATTGTGAACCCATGCCCCTATTGGGAGGGGTAGCGATCTTCGTATCCTTTTCATTAGCTCTCCTTGTGAATTACCAATTTTCATGGGAATTAAAGGGGGTAATGCTCGCTGCATCTGTTATTCTGCTAATGGGGCTTATTGATGACTTAAGGGGACTCCCGGCAATGGTGAGATTGTTGATACAGATCGCATGTGCGTTAACGGTGGTGAGATTCGGGGTTTGTTTAGACATTGTTTCTGAAGGCGTTCCATTTTCAAACTACATAGACATTGGAATAACCGTTTTGTGGATCATAGGGATCACAAATGCCATGAACTTTCTGGATGGAATGGACG
>CAYWDJ010000168.1:0-3180 GCA_964457005.1 uncultured Planctomycetia bacterium | reverse complement strand
CTGTGTTCGGCCCTTTGTCCGGCACTGTGTTCGGCACTGCGTTCGGACCATTCATTGTTTCTTCATTTGGATTCCTATTATCCATTATTAACCCCTTTGTACATCATTTATATGAACTCCTTCAGGGAGTTCACTGTTAAGTTTTTCTTTTATCATAGTTTCATTCAATTCTTCCTTAAACCATACCTGAAGTTCTTCCCTGTCGCTCTCCACACCAAGTTTAAGCGCTTTTGGAAGACTTATCTTTACCCTCGGGGTAAACCCCCTAGTCACTATAAATGGAAGGTCCGATCGCCTTATAGCTCTTCGGAAAAGCATCATAAGATTAAGATGAGAGATGTAGGACAACATCCCTTTTTTCTCGAAAAGCATATCATATTTTATTTCGGTATATTCCATGCAGTATTAGTCTGAAAGCTCGTGTCCAGGGACAGAACACATCGGATTTTCCCCTATGGGTCCGACTGTGTATTTCCCTCGGGAAGGACATTTTGGCGCTTCTTTCAGATACGATGAAACGAGGTCGGGCATCTCTACCTGTGTTCCTGTTGGCAGGTTATTATCCAGGGAGTATAACGTTTTGGCGGCTTCGACTTGCTTAAGGTTTTCGATACATTCCTTTTTTTGCTGGTTCTGATACATCCCGAATAATTTAGGGACTACAAACACAGCAACCACGGCGACAATAACAAGAATAATAATAGTTTCTACTACCGTAAAACCTTTCTCTCCCAACAAACCCCTCAATTTCATCAAAATCTCCTTCCCTCATATAAAAATTCTTTTTTTTCGCTAAATCCAATATACACTTACATTCAGGGAAATGCAAATGTTATTAAAAACCGCTCTTCTTGTACTCTGCGGCCAGAGCTTCCTTTCCGTGGCCGATATGTATATGATCCCAGGGCAGTTTATCACTCAGTTCGAACTTTTTAAAGGCATAGTCATTCATGTCTAACCCGTTCTTTTCAAAAGACTTAACCCATGCGTCATACTTAAAGGAATCCCGCCAGCTATCCATTTTTGCGCCATTCTTCCAAGCGTCGTAAATAACCCCGGAAATCCTTCTGTCACCCCTTGAAACACATGCCTCAAGTATTGGCTTTTCCAGATCATCGAACTCTATCTGTATTTTTTTTGTCCGCCCTCGTTTAAGCTCTTTTCTTATGGCCAAGAGTGACTCAATAGTACCCATTCCCAGCCACTGAAATGGCGTGTGCGCCTTTGGAACAAATGCATTTACACTCACTTTAATTTCAGCTGCTCCGCCTGAAACATTCTTTTTCAGCCTCGAAAGCTCCCTTGCTATCCTTATTATACTTTCAGCCTCATCCTCAGGCTGCATAGGAAACCCTACCATAAAATACAGTTTTAATCGCCTCCATCCATGCTCATACGCTATCGTTGCTGACTTGCAAAGGATGTTTATATCAACATCCTTCCCAAGGGCCTCTCTCAATTCGTCGTTCGCCGCCTCCGGCGCAAAGGTGAGTCCGGTCTTACGTACCGCAGTCAACATCTCAGGAAGCTCATAAAAGGCCTCATCAACTTTAAGCGATGGAATAGATATGCCCACCCCTTTATCTTTGAAGTCGTCCGTAAGGCCCTTCACCACGTCCGTGAGATGTGGGTAATTGACACTTGATAACGATAAAAGAGCTATCGTCTCATAGCCTGTGTTCGCGTAAGTTTCCTGACATATCTCCCTTATCTTTTCAGGAGACCTGAGACGTATCGGACGGTTTATTTCCCTCGCCTGGCAGAACCTGCATGAATTCGGACAGCCCCTCATTATCTCAACAGCTATCCTGTCATGTACTATATTTATAAAGGGGACTATCTGCTTAACGGGATAATATGCTTCGTTCAGGTCATCAACAGCGTTCTTGGATATCTCCACAGGAACATCTGCTTCTAAAGGCTCGAGTCCCGCGAAAGAACCACCCTGATACTTAGCAGAGTACAACGACGGAACATATATTCCCTTCATGCCGGAAAACTTTTTAAGAATTTCTTTTTTGGAAAGACCTTGAGCTTTTAATTTTCCATATGCCTCAACCAATTCCGGAAGCGCCTCTTCGCCATCGCCAATAACAAAAAGGTCTATGAAGGCACTCATTGGTTCGGGGTTATAACAACAGGCTCCGCCCGCTATTACCAAAGGCTCATCGTCGCGTCTTTCCGCGGCCATAACGCTTATTCCTCCAAGGTCAAGCATATTCAGCACATTGGTAAATGTAAGTTCGTATGACAGAGAGAAGCCTACTATATCGAATTCATTGATAGGCTTTTTGCTTTCCAGGGAAAATAATTTATCTCCGGAAGTCCTCAATTCTTCCTCCATGTCAAACCATGGCGCGAATACTCTCTCACAAATGATATTTTCTCTATCGTTCAAAAGGTGATACAGCAGCCTGAGCCCAAGATAACTCATGCCGATCTCATAAGTGTCAGGATAGGCCAGAGCTACGGAAACCATGGAATCGGTGAACTCTTTTTTTACATGATTTGTTTCACACCCGATATACCTTCCGGGCTTCTGAACTTTTTTAATTATTTCATCAAAATTTTTCATAATATTATTATCTCATCCGGCTTCTGCTTAAACTAAGCAATAGCGCCACACCAAGCAACGTTGCCATTAAATTCGACCCTCCATAACTTATGGCTGGAAGCGGCAGACCTACAACCGGCATCATCCCGATTGTCATTGATATATTTACCAGCACCTGAAATGCTATTACCGTCACTATTCCCGTCCCAATAGCTCTTCCCGCGGGATCTGACACTTCCGCGACAGCCCTTAGGCCTCGTAAAAGAATGAGCCCGAATATCAACACAATGATAGAGGCGCCAACAAATCCCCATTCCTCTCCTACAACGGAAAAAATAAAGTCAGTATGTTTTTCCGGCAGAAACTTCAGATAGCTCTGGGTCCCATTCAGCCAGCCTTTTCCCAAAAGCCCCCCCGAACCCGTAGCGATCTTGGATTGTATAATCGTGTAGCCTGCCCCGAGAGGATCAATGTCCGGATTAATAAAAACCATGAGCCTTGATTTTTGGTAGCCTTTCAAAAGTCCCCACAAAAAGGGCAGAGAAACCAGACCGCCTGCTATCGTAAAAAGTATATATTTAATATTCTCCCCGCATACATACAGTATGGCGAAAAGGATCGGTATA
>CAYWDJ010000167.1:0-3199 GCA_964457005.1 uncultured Planctomycetia bacterium | reverse complement strand
GAGATTGTCATCCCGGAATTCCCAGTGAACGTGAGATTGTCATCCCGGAATTCCCGAAGGGAATATCCGGGATCTCAACAAGCAATACGCCGTTCAGCAATAACTAGCATTTAGATTATTGCTGAGAGATAGCTGGGTGCTGTTTGACACCAGTTTACTTGCGTGTGATAATGTAGAGGGCTGACGTCAAAAATTCTTTAAAGCAAAATATTAATAAATTTTGCATATATTATAGAAAGGGCAGATATTATGGTAAAAATAAAAAAACCGCTTATTGTCGGGATTTTGAGAGAAAAAAGCATAACGGGAGAAAAACGTGTTCCGTTAAGCCCTCCGGATGTTAAGTGGCTGATCGAAAGGGACATCCAAGTCGAGGTGGAAGCAAATCCCCTAAGGGTTTTCAAGGACAGTGAATATAAAAAAGTCGGGGCGGTCATAGTAAAAAATATCAAGAACGCTTCGTTATTGGTGGGGGTGAAATCGCCGGACCCTTCGGACATTATAGGCAGTAAAATATATATGATATTTTCGCATATTATCAAAGGGCAGAAGGATAATATCGGCCTCTTGAAAGAGTTTATACGGAAAAACGTAACTCTGATAGATTATGAGAAGATAAAAAGCCAGGGAGGGGGAAGGTTAGTTCATTTTGGCAAACACGCTGGTATCTGCGGTATGGTAGACAGCCTTTACTATTATTCCCAGAAGTTGAAAAACGACGGTATATTCACGCCTTTTTTGACGCTTAAGCAAAGCTGGAAGTATAAAGATCTAGTGGATATGCGTAAGGCTCTGGAAAAGGTAAGGAAAAAGATAGCCAAAGACGGTCTGCCGAAGGAAACAAAGCCTTTTATCATAGGTTTAATGGGCAGGGGGAACGTGAGTTCCGGCGTACAGGAAGTTTTAAGTCTTATGGGAGCGGAAGAAGTACATCCGAGAGATATAGATAAGTTCGCGAAGGCACATCGGAGGAATGCCAACAAAATATACATGATAATTTTTTACCGGGAGGAAAAATTAAGATCTAAAAAAGGGAAAAAATTCTATTTTGAAGAATACCTTGAACATCCGGAAGAATTTGAATCTAACATGGCTAAATACTTACCCAAGCTTAATGTTCTGGTCAATGCCACTTACTGGGATGAACATTATCCCAGGATGGTTTCCAAGCAGATGCTAAAGGACCTGTACAATAAAAAAGGGTTCAATCTGAAATTTATTGCGGATATATCATGCGATATAGGAGGGTCAATAGAAGCGACTTATAAAACTACCGACCAGAAATCACCGGTTTATACTTATGACCCCTCACATGATGTTTATAAAAAAGGATTTAAAGCCCCGGGTGTTTCAATCCTCGCTATTAATAATCTGCCTACAGAACTTCCCAAAGATTCGTCTGAGTGCTTCAGCAAGCTTATACGGGAATATGTTTATCAAGTAGCTAATCACGGGACACTTCACGTTACGGAGCATGTTGTTATTCCTGCTGAAATAAGAAAGGCCGTAGTTGTCGAAAGCGGAGCGCTTACGGAAGGGTACAAATACCTGGAAAGGTATTTTGCATGAGAAGAAAAACTACCATATTAAGTGTCGGGGAAAAAAAAGATTTTGATTCTTATACAAAGTTTCACAAGCAGAGGCATGCCATAAGAAACAGGGGATTTGTTTATAGATCTATCGATTTCGACAGGTTGTTCAGCGGACAAGCACCTGTGATAAAAAATGAACGGGTCATAGCATTTATCTTTTTTCCCTTTAAACACTGGGATAACTATATCGAACATAATAGTTACAGGGGGATGTACGGTAACCTTACTTTTTATAAAAGATTCATGAAATACACCAAGGCTGTTCGGAAAAGATTGGAGAAAACCATTTCTGCGGAGGAGGTCATTTTCGTAAATAACCCGGAAACCGCGGCATTATACAGAGATAAATTTATAATGAAAAAAGTTTTATCTGAAAATGGTGTAAATATTCCCCGTGATATAAATCCCAAGAACATTGGGGCGATGGAAAGAATATTGAAACAAGATGGCAGGATCTACATAAAACCAAGATGCGGGTCCATGGGTAAGGGTATAACGTATCTTGAAAAAGGTAACTGGCAGACTAACCTGGATATACGACGCAATAAGATCGCGAGCAGGCGTTCAGATTATGGATGGGTTTTTAAGAACATTACGGGAAACAGATCTTTTCTGAGGGAATTGCTTGAGAAGGATATCCTTGCGGAAGAAGCGATTGATCCCTTAAAGATGAACGGCCGTATCGTGGATTTTAGGATTTACGCGTTTTTAGACAAGATTTTATACATATATCCAAGAAAAGGGGGATGCGGGGCTATAACCACGAATATCTCCCAGGGAGCGAAAGGATCTCCCGGCATCCGCGCAGCACTGTCTAATGCGGCAATAAAGAAGATAGAAACACAGGCCATACTGGCAATGAAAGCATTGAACCTTAACTTTGCGGGTATCGATATAATACTGGATAAGCATAAAAAGAAAGCGTATGTCATAGATGTGAACATGTTCCCCGGATTCCCTAAAATAAAAACCTTCAATATTCCCCATTCGTTAACAAAAAAGATCTGCACGATATGGCAATCAAAAACAATAAACACTAAAGTAAAGGAGCAGTTTAAGTAAAATGATACGCATTATATTTTTTTTAATAATATGTTACCTGATATACTCTCTCTATAAGATGGTAAGTAAACCTCAGGGAAATCCTGTGATTAAGGATCTCGGCAAAGCTAAAACAGTTCCTAAGACTTCTTGCCCAAGCCCCAAAACCTTTGTAGATTATATTGAAGGTAAGATAACGGGGGAACAAAAGGAAGAGATACACGCTCATATAGAAGGCTGCAAAGACTGTATGAGTGCCTTACAGGCAGTCTTTAGTCTGTCTGCAAAAGAAGAGCTTAGGTCCTGACCTTATCACAACACTCACGTGTGCTAAATACGTATACTTTATTAAAGCCTTGCTTGCCGAAAGTGGTACTTCCTTTGATTCTTTTATCCTAAGAGGGTTCATATAGGGCTTATGGGGCTAAGGAAGGGTATGCAAGAGTTTGGGGAGTAGGTGCCCAGCTATCAGCTGACAAGCTTCCCTTGGCTGTTATTGCTGAAGGAGGTTGATTGTCATCCCGGAATTCCCGGTGAACGCGAGATTGTCATCCCGGAATTCCCGG
>CAYWDJ010000166.1:0-3215 GCA_964457005.1 uncultured Planctomycetia bacterium | reverse complement strand
AGTATTTCTTCAAGGAAAATGGCAAGCTGTTTGGCAGTCTGACTCATCAGACTGCTGTTTCCAGCTTGAATTTGCCGAGCATCGAGTTGATTTATCATGTTTGTCCCCCGATTCATAGTAAATCCGGATTCTCTGCTCCAGGTGTCTGTTATGGGAATTTGACTGCAAAAAGCATTGGCAAGAAATAGAGCAAATAAAGGGGTCCACTCTTGGCTCAAATGCACTTGGGCTCTCGACTTCTCAATATTTTTTCTGAATTGTCGATATCCTTGAAAATCTTTGCGCTCATCCTTTTAAAAGCATGGGAGTCAACTGTGTAGGCCTGACACCCATGTCTACACAGGCTTTGTTGCTTTTGAAAGCAGTACGTCCAATGAAGCTTTTTGATAAAAAACGAGCAATAAGAATAATCAGATATCACCAAATCAGGAACTACATTGCTTGCAGATCCCACAGAAAAAGGAAAAATGCGGAACTTCAGAATCTTGCGCTGTAGTGATAATTACAGCTAATCTTTACCAACTTTACTTTGATATAGCACGAAACGGTTTTTCCAAGTATTAAAATCATCCTGAGATAAATTTCCTTTTACATAATTGCAATGCTTACAACAAGGAACACAATTATCCAATATATATCCTTTTGTATTATCTTTTCTATCGATCCCATTAGGGCCTTCTTTCCCACAATAGAAACAGCTGCTTCTGCTTATTTGCTCAAATTCCTCACTCGACAAAGAGAAATCTACAGAATTTGTCTTTGCGCGATTTTTATAACCTGAGAATGTTGGAGCATTTGCATACTCAAGATAATGTCGCATTAATAATCTCCATTTGTTAATGTACCTAACCCAGCGCTAAACATCTGCGCAGCTTTTTGCGTCGGATAACTATCCTGGTTAGAAAGTTAAAAACTGATCTTATCCATTCTGTTAATTGCACTGTATACTTGCTGAGCGTAAGTCGGCGCGAAAGACTCTTGTATTAAAAGTGGATAAAAATGCGCCGAATTTTTCATAACATTATTATAAAATTCTAATGACGGTTTCATCCTTAAAGTTGGCTTTAGTAATGACAAAGCATTTAATTTAATAATATTTATAACTTTGCTCTTACTATCCCATAATTTTCCAACAAGTTCCCAGGTGCTCATTCTGCCATATATAACGATTCTTTCGTTAACAGGAATACCTTTTGCTTTACACGCAAATGTCATTATTTTTAGATGGGATATAAATTTTTGTTCATGTTGTTGAATGATATCCTTAGCATCATCATCGTTAGTGCAATCAAATAGCTCATTTGTAAATGCATCGATTATTGCTAAATATTCTTTTCGCAAATTGTCATGATCTTGTCTAAAAGCGATTATTTTTTCTATGGTAGTATTGGGCGTAAAATTGATAGGTTCTAATAATTTCAACAGTGGCAGATAAAATATCCTTTCGACCTCTTTTGAAGTCTTAGCTAATGGTACAAATGAAATATCCTTGTCTATTGCTGAAAAATCAAAATACTTGTTTAATACAATAAAAAGTGGAAAAGAATTGCCACTATCAGTTATTGTGTTTTTACAATCCATTTTCTTGCACATAAAGTATGCTATAAGGGTCATATAAGTTAAACCTGTTTCAAATGAGCAACGATAGATAACATTTCTTGAACGATCTCTATCTTCTTTAAAATATTTAGGGTAAGCTTTAGAAAAAGAATAGTCCGTTTTTCCTTTATAAATAAAATAATCAGATCTCCCAAAGACTTTAGGTATCGGACGTATCAAAGTCTCTAACGCGATTTTTTCTTCGCTTAAAGGCCCTTCAACTGTTCTGATCATTCTATCAAGCCATTGACTGGCTTGATCAATTTCGTAATTATCAAGGGGTTGGCTTACTAATATTTTTTCTTTTTCCAAATCCCTAATGATTCCATCCGATTTTTTTAAGTCAGCTGTTCCTTTTCTTGGAAAGATTCTGAGCACTCTATCCCAATGGAGAAAACTTATTGCCAACTTGGCGTTCAATTTTGGTTTAAGTTTTGGATAGTACAACTGCTCATTGGGCATACTGGCCTCCTTTTATCCAGAGGGTCTAACGTTCTGGATCACAGATCGGAGGACGACTCTGCCGTACTCCGATTCGCGTGAACCTTATTCGTTAGGGATTCGTTGTACTCTGTCTCAAAAAGAGATAGAGACATCCCTTACTTCCTGAATGAAATCAACTGCATGACCAATATATGGCAAGATGACGGTATTAATAGCCAAACTTCCTTGGTGTTGGCCCTTGCAATCTGGCGGCTTATAGAATTGGAGAAAAGTTTCAAGATCCGGCCATATAGAAGTATCCCAAATGGGAGCCGGGCAAGTCCATTGCTTTCTTGGCTTGTCTATATTCTTGATTCCACAGTTCTTTAGGAAACAAATATCCACAAAACCACCATTATGAGTTATTATATGCCTCAATTGAGCAATGAATTTGGCGTGTTTGCCATGATTTAGCTGTGTATTCGCTATCTCTTTGGGACCCAATGGTCCAAATAATTCATTGATTTTGTTTTCCACGCTTTGGGCTCTCAATTCGCCTTTTCGAACTGAAGCCTTTTGCTGTCCTTGTTTAGATTTCTGGTCGTCTTTTTTTTCTTTGCCTTCCTTTCTTGATGGGAAGGCAGACATGGGCAATGCGTGAAGAAGATTGTGAGAACACGCTCTTTCAAAAAGACGATCAAGATAGCCCTGAAGAAGTGCGTCAATGTGTAGAATTGCTGACATATTCAGATAATGCCCTGGGTTATTTAAAGGAAGGGCAGTCGCGAAAGAAGAAAGCTTTCTCAACAAAAGCACCCCATTTTCAAACTCGATTCCAGCCTGATCAGGAGGGCAGTTGTCAATAACCAAATTCCTTTTTGGGTTTACGAGGAGAGCATTTGCAATGGGTATAAGATCTGTTGTTCTGGACCTTAGTGCAACATGTATTCCTGCCAACCATGAAACGTCTCTAGCGTAGTTTTGAGCAATTTGATTGAATTCCCTGAGATAGGTATTCGGTTTCTTTGTCATTTATATCCGTAATATTTTGAATTCTTGCATCGACTGAAAGAGAAAGATTCAAACACAAATGATGACTTCTCAGTTGGCTCTGAAAGTTAAGATAGGGTATCAATACTGATATATTTTCAAAGGTAATCTGATTGAAGATTCTTAGGAGTCTGATTCCCTCA
>CAYWDJ010000165.1:0-3223 GCA_964457005.1 uncultured Planctomycetia bacterium | reverse complement strand
GTCTTTTGCAGCCGCGGGATTATGTAAATTCACATCAATTGATAATAGGGTTGGCGCTTATTGTTCTCGCCGTGTTCGTCGCCCGTCCTGAAATGGTTGCGCCGGCGGTTCAGCTTGCGCCGAAGGGGGCGCCGCCTGTCTTGCCCTTCCTTTTTATTACCATCGCTTGCGGCGCAATATCGGGATTTCACGCACTTGTAGGGTCGGGTACCAGTTCGAAACAGCTCAAGAACGAGGAAGATGCAAAATTCATAGGGTTCGGGGGAATGTTGACAGAGGGGTTTTTGGCGGTTCTTGTCATTGTTGCCGTTGCTGCAGGTCTCGGCATGCGTGTTGAGGGCGAAGGGGTGCAGATGCTTTCGGGTGTTTCCGCCTGGAATGCTCACTATTCCAGTTGGACAGCTGCACAGGGACTTACGGCCAAAGTTTCCGCTTTTGTACAGGGCACTGCCAATATGCTTACAGCCATAGGCATACCCTTGAAATACGGCCAGGCGGTAATAGGTGTTTTGATAGCTTCTTTTGCGGGGACGACATTGGACACAGCTACACGTATACAGAGATATGTTGTAACTGAGCTTGCTTCTGATTATAAGATCAGACCTCTTGAGCACAGGTATATTTCGACAGCCGTTGTTGTAGCTGCTGCCGCAGCTTTGGCTTTTGCGGAGGGCGGTGGAAAAGGAGCTCTTATGTTGTGGCCTTTATTCGGGGCAAGTAACCAGCTTCTCGCGGGTCTTGTGTTATTGGTTGCGACGGTGTATCTCGTGAAAAGAAGTTCAAGGATATGGCCTGTTGCGATACCGATGGTGTTTATGGTCGTAACGAGCGGATGGGGAATGGTGATCAATCTGGGGTACTTTTTTACAACAAGACAGTGGCATCTTTTTGTGATTGGGTGTATGATATTGCTTCTGGAAATATGGATGATATTCGAATCCATTCTATGTGTTAAGAATAGAAAGGTATAGTGGTGTGCCCGGCAGGATCTTAACTCTGTTTGAGTCCAACCCTGAAGGGACAATGCCGAAGGCATATGAAATTTTTGAAGATATTGTCTTTTGGGAAATTTTAGAAGCCATTTGATGTTATATCAAATGGTGCGCCCGGCAGGATTCGAACCTGCGACCTACTGGTTCGAAGCCAGTTGCTCTATCCAGCTGAGCTACAGGCGCATTGGTACTAAAATATCAGTAAGAAAATGAAAAGTAAAGAGAAATATAATATTTATGAATGAGGTGTGTTAGAACATGAGGGAGATACAGGTTATCCTTTCACAGGAAAAAGTAGAACAACTCTACACTGAGCTGGTTGACGGGGTTCGTAAATATTTTACTGATCATGGATTCAGCAAGGCGGTTTTGGGTTTGTCCGGGGGGATCGATTCTGCCATTGTTGCTTGTCTGGCCAAACAAGCCCTGGGCGCGGAGAATGTCCTCGGAATATCGCTGCCGTCAAAATATTCTTCTCAGGAAAGCGAGGATTATGCGAAAGAGTTAGCCTCAAATCTGGACATAAAGTACACTCTGGTATCGATCGCGGAGATCTATGATACGTATCTTGATGTCCTTGGCAAAGAATTTCATGTGAAAGAGGAAGAAGACCTGGACATATATCTTCAGAACATACAGTCCAGGATACGCGGTAACATACTCATGGCGTTTTCTAATAAGTTTGGAGGGCTTGTCCTGGCTACGGGAAATAAGAGTGAAGCCTTAATGGGTTATTGTACTCTATATGGCGATACTGTGGGGGCTTTAGCTGTTATAGCGGACGTCTTAAAAACAAACGTATATCAGCTTGCAGAATATATCAACACTGATTCCGAGGTCATTCCCGGGGATATCATAACCAGACATCCTACCGCGGAGCTTAGCCCCGGGCAGAAAGATGAAGATTCCCTTCCTCCTTATGAGTTTTTGGACAAAATTCTTTATTGCATAGGGAAAGGCAAGTCTGAAACGGAGATCGTTCTCGGTGGATCTGATCCTTCTACGGTGAAAGAAGTTATAGAAACCATAAAGAAGACCGAGTATAAGAGAGAACAGTGTCCCCCGGGGATAAAAACCAGCATTTAAGCCGCTACAATGCTATTGCATTTTAAGTTGATTCATGCTATAAAAATACTTCCTAATAAACAACTTAAAGCCTATAGCTTACAGCTTATAGCTAAAAACGAGAGGAAAGAATATGGCAAATGAAACAGTTTTTAAGAGATATAAAGGTAATCCTATTGTAACAGCTAAGGCTGTTCCGAGGGCTAACAGTATACATAATAGCGCCATAGTGAAGTTTGAAGATGAGTATAGGGGTATTTTCAGGGTGGATGAAGTCGATTTCAGCTTTACCATGCACAAGGGTAGAAGCAAGGACGGTATCAATTGGGAGATAGATTCTGAGATCCTTGCGATGGATTCTAAGGACGAGTACATGAAGATCACAGAACGCACATATGACCCTCGTCTTACAAAGATAGATGATATTTACTATTTTACATGGTGTCTTGACTCTCCACAGGGCCCGCTGATCGGTATGGCTACAACTAAAGATTTTGAGAAATTCGAGCAGAAAGAGAATCTGACACTTCCGGCTAACAGGAACTGCGTTATTTTTCCGAGAAAGATCAATGGGGAATTTGCCATGCTTAGCCGTCCAAGTGACAGGGGACATACGCCTTTCGGCGATATGTTCTATTCAGTCAGTCCCGATATGACATACTGGGGCCGTCACAGGTTCGTATTTGGCACGACAACAAGCAGCTGGCAGTCTACAAAGATCGGACCGGGTCCGGCTCCTATAGAGACAAAAGACGGATGGCTTCTGATCTATCATGGGGTGTGGACAAGCTGTAACGGATATTTATATTACGCGGGTGGTGCTTTACTTGACCTTGACGAACCATGGAAAGTGCTTTACCGTACCAAGGACTACCTCTTGGCGCCCACAGAGACGTACGAGAGAGTAGGAGATGTCCCAAATGTTGTTTTTCCAAGCTCCGCTACGCTTGAGGGAGACAGCTTAAGAATATACTATGGCTGCGCGGATACGTGTGTATCTATGGCCGAGGCCAAGATGACCGATCTGATAGCCTTTATTAAAGAGCATAGTTATTAATATTATACTTGAAACAACTTTGATAACTATGTTATAATACGCAGAAATTAAACGGTGCCCGCATAGCTCAGTTGGTAGAGCAACTGACTCTTAATCAGTGGGTCCAAGG
>CAYWDJ010000164.1:0-3282 GCA_964457005.1 uncultured Planctomycetia bacterium | reverse complement strand
AAATGGAAAGCGGTGAAGGACAATCTGTCAGCGATCGGGATCCGTGCCATGACCACAATAGCCAACTATCAGGGGCTGGGAGACATATTCCGACTGTACATTCTTTCGGGAGAAAATAAACATGATTTTCACATGGCGTATATACCGGGTGACTTCAACGCGGATACTAAACAACTATTCGACCCGGTTGAAATGACAAAACTTTTCAACCTTGGATACGAAAAAGCCGTGGCGGGGACTGTCTGGGAAAAGACGCCCCCGATGCTGGGTACCGTTAGAAATCCCGGTCGAGGGATATAGGGGCGCTACTTTATAACGTATAGGAGGATAGGTGGGGGAAACGGACAGTATAAAAAAGATCGGATTGTTCAGTGCTGCTGCTATCGTGGCGGGCAATATGATGGGGTCGGGTATCGCGTTACTGCCTGCCAATCTAGCGAAGATAGGTTCTATTTCCGTAATTGCATGGGTCATCGCCGGGATAGGAGCTTTGGCACTTGCATTCGTCTACGCGAGGCTTGGCACGGAAAACCCCCAACCGGGCGGCCCCGTAGCCTATGCGGACGAGGTTTCACCTATCCTAGGGTTTCAGACAGGGGTGCTTTATTTCAACGCTAACTGGATCGGGAACCTGGCTATTGCTATAACCGGAGTAGCCTACCTTTCAGTGTTTTTCCCCATATTGACCCAGCCGGTTCCTGCAGGGATCCTGACGATAATAATTATCTGGATCTTTACAGGCCTTAACCTTCTCGGTGCGGACTGGATAGGACGTCTTGTTTCTATCGGGGTTGTACTCCTGCTTATTCCAGTTATTCTTACCGGCACATATGGATGGGCATTTTTTGACGCAAAACTATTTTCAGAGAACTGGAATGTGGGGGGGGATCCCTCATCCCAGGCTGTAATGGCGGCTATCCTCTTGTGCATATGGAGCTTTATAGGAGTGGAGAGCGCCTCGGTAGGCGCCGGAGTTGTTAAGAATCCTAAACGGACGATCCCTCTATCTACAATAATCGGGACGAGTATTGCGGCAATAGTATATCTTTTGTCTTCCACGGCCATATTAGGCATGTTCCCTGCTGCGACCGTTGCGGCGTCCGGCGCGCCTTTTTCGCTTGCCGCGGGAAATATGTTCGGTCCCTGGGCGCCTAAACTTGTATCCGCTATTGTCGCTTTTGCGTGTTTGTGTTCGTTGGGATCGTGGATGCTTCTGGTTTCGCAGGCCGGAGCTCGCGCTTCGAAAGATGGAACCCTTCCAAATATTTTTGGCAGGATCAACAAAAAGGGGATCCCGGCAGCTGGCATCATATGTACCTCGGCATTTATGACGGGGCTCATGCTCTTTATAATGATATTCTCAAAAGCTGCTAATACACAGGAAATATTCGGACATATTGCCAGCATAGCCGTCATTCTGACTTTACCGCCATACTTGTATTCTGCTTTGGACCTCATAAGAATGCACGGGTTCCGGGATCGTAAAGCGAAACTATCTCTTACTGCCGCGCTGGTGGCCAGCATTTTCTGTTTTGTGGCTCTTGGTTGTGAGAGCCGTGCGTATCTTGCGGCCGCGATGATCATCATGCTGGGTGTTTTTGTTTTTTATGTGGGGAAGAGGAAAAAAGATCTTGTAACCTAGTGTACATCTAATAGCTGAAAGGTACATTGTGAGAAGAAAACATCAGGAAATAACCGATAAAGACATGCTCGGCGAGATTATAGGGAAGGCCGAGGTTTTGCGTCTTGGACTGTGCAAGGACAACAAACCGTATGTAGTTCCTTTGGCTTTCGGATTTGACGGTGAGCATTTCTATTTTCACTCAGCAAAAAAAGGCATGAAGATAGAATATCTTAGGAGCAACCCTAATGTTTCTTTTGAACTGGAAAGCAAAGCCGGGCTTGTATGGCATGAAACAAAAGCCTGTGAATTTAACTTTTCATACCGATCGGTAATAGGTTTTGGGGAAGCGGGAGAGATAAAAGGAAACGAAGAGAAGCGCAAGGCTCTTAATATTATGATGAACCAATACACTAACAAGGAATGGTCATTTCCGCTCCCAATGATCCTGGCGGTCTCGGTATGGAGAATAAAGATAAACGAACTTTCCGGCAAGCAGTCGGAGGATTATATCTAAGCTAGCTTAGCCCGGGTTAAATTTCATCCAATAGGAAGGGGTGAAATGTCGGGACATTTAGTTGGCGAAAAATATATTTCAGACAGAGCAGAAGCGCAGTTTACTCATGGGCTATGTCCAAGTTGTATAGATAAACTCTACAAGGCGAGTCCGCATTTTAAGAAAAAACCGTAGGATAGCAAGTAATATGAAATCGGTCAGAGAGCTTCTAAAGATCAATGAACAGGAAGTAGTTGAGGGGATAGAAGGGATATCCGGCAACTTGTAAGCGAGCAGAAAGCAAGCAATGCTTTGATCGGCTTGAGCGGAGGCATAGATTCATCTGTTTTAGTGCACTTGCCGTGCACGCACTGGGGAAGGACAGGGTTGAGGTAATATATTTTTATGATGACAGTTTCGGGGAAGAAGGTAAAAACAGTGCCAAGCTTGTAGCAGATTGGCTGGGCTTGTCACTTCCTATGGTACATATTGAAAGTGTAATGGGCAAAAAAATAACGCGTTCATCTTTCATGAAAATTCTTGGTAAGTCTCTAACCCTGAACCGATTCCTTCAGAATATATACTGTTTATGTTTCGGAGAAACGCCCTTCATGACCACGATGCGGAAAGAGGAGTTTAGGACAAATTGGTTTAGGCGATCAATATATGACTGTTTGGCAAAAGATCTTGAGATCTTATTTGACGGGTGGTTTACAGAAATTAGAAGATATGTAGATGGTGTGGCCGAAAATACTAATACTATAATATTAGGCGGAGGCAACTATACCGAGGTGTTGTCGGGGTGGTTTACCAAGGGAGGCTTAGATGATATGCCATATTCCCCAATAGGGAAGCTCTACAAAACACAGGTCAACCAACTGGCAGAATACTTGGAGATCCCGACAGAGATACGGAACAGGGTGTCGTCAGCTGATGTTTTATGGAGCACTTCGGATGAATTAGCCCTTGGGATATCTTATGATAAGCTCGATACTATATTGTACGGCATAGAGAAAGGTTTTAACGATAGAAATATTATGGAATATGCTGTTACAAAAAAAGAGATCAAAAAAGTGCGCAAGATGAATCGCCTGGCCGTTAGAAAAAAACAGGGTAAACCGAGTTAAATGATTACCTCGTGGGCTCCATCGGAAGGAACGGAGAT
>CAYWDJ010000163.1:0-3282 GCA_964457005.1 uncultured Planctomycetia bacterium | reverse complement strand
ATTGCGTCACACTTGCTGACCGTACGGCTCGCAAGCATTATGTCTTCAAATACCTCGGGCACCATTGCACATTTCTGGGTAACAACTCCACCTACGCCTCCAGCCCCTATTATCAAAACTTTACCCATGTCACGTCTCCTTTTGTTGGTGCTATATTGTACCAAAACATCGTTTTTGTGTAAACACTACTTAACATATTGGTTTGAAAAGGTTTACGACAAAGAGTAAAGCTGTTTCATCCGCTCCTGCCCCATCTAGCCGACAACTATAAGGTACCGCTGCGCTCCTCTACAGGAATCGATGCCATTAATGTCTTGCAGGAGCAGCAAAACAAAGAAGTGTATATAATTAGGGCATACCGATCCCTTGAGTGCGGTGCTCGGGCACCTTATATCCGCCGGCACCCCACATATGTGTTCATTCTCAGCCATAAGCGGAGTTCTGCCCCATACAGCCCCTCGCATAGTGATCGATTGAAAAAGTGTCTGAGCTGTTGGTTGTGTCTCAAGGGACATCCAGAAGTGAACCAGCATGGTCCCCGAAGGGTAAAAGCCTTCGGGGTGGTGAACGGATGGTTGAGTTGATATTTCTCGCTGGGAAATCTCAACGTTCCCGCAAGGCAGAACCAACAACTCAGACGGTATTTGTTTTTCATTTTTGCTGTTATTTTGATACAATATGATTTGAGGGGGTTTTAGCTATATGAAAAAACTTGTGCTTCTACGCCACGGCGAAAGTGAATGGAACAAAGAAAACCGGTTCACGGGATGGACGGACATCGACCTTTCCGAAGAAGGAATGCGTGAAGCTAGACAGGCCGGTGAGCTGCTCGACAAAGAAGGCTTCTCTTTCGACATGGCCTTCACCTCTTATCTTAAAAGAGCCATACGCACGCTATGGCTTGTCCTGGATGAAATGGACCTTATGTGGATACCCGTTAACCGCTCATGGCATCTCAATGAAAAACATTATGGTGCGTTGCAGGGATTAAACAAAAAAGAAACCGCCAAAGAATTTGGAGAAGAACAAGTTCTTCTCTGGCGAAGAGCTTATGATGTACGCCCTCCCGCTCTTGAAGAAACAGATCTGCGTCACCCCGGGCATGAAAAAAAGTACGCTCATGTTCCCGGCAAAGACCTTCCCGCAACGGAATGCCTTAAAGATGTTGTAGAAAGACTGGAACCCTACTGGAAAGATACCATTCTCGGACATATTGAAAAAGGCGAACATATTCTTATTGCAGCACACGGCAACAGCCTGAGAGCTCTGGTAAAATATCTGGATAATATATCCGATGAAGATATCGTTAACCTGAACATCCCCACCGGCATTCCGCTGGTGTACGAACTTGACGACAAGTTAAAACCCATAAAACATTACTATTTGGGAGATCCCAAAGAGGTCAAAAAAGCCGCTGAAAAAGTGGCCAAGCAAGGTAAATCAAAATAGGAGGAAACAATGTCTATTGATATTCAAAAATTTCTAGGAAGCTCCGCCGACTATCTATTGGAGCATCCCTGTTCAACTTTTCCGAAAGAGTCCCTTCATCTCCCCGGGCCTGATCAGGTGGAAAAGATATTTGGTATCTCCGACAGATCAAAAAAAGTTATTCAAAACTTAAAACGCATGACAGGACATGGCCGTCTTAAAAATACCGGATATCTTTCCATACTTCCTGTCGATCAGGGCGTAGAACATTCTGCGGGAGCATCGTTTGCCCCTAATCCTATTTATTTCGATCCTGAGAATATCGTTAAATTAGCCATAGAGGGCGGCTGCAATGCGGTTGCCTCTACTCTGGGGGTTCTCGGTATAGTTTCAAAAAAATACGCTGACAAAATACCTTTTATTTTAAAAATAAACCACAATGAGATGCTCTCTTATCCAAATACATACGACCAGCGTCTCTTTGCGTCTGTTGAGCAGGCTGCTAATATGGGAGCTGCCGGAGTGGGCGCTACGATATATTTCGGTTCCCCTGAATCACGAAGACAGATCGAAGAAATCTCTGACGCTTTTATGTACGCCCATGAACTTGGGCTCTTCACTATCCTGTGGTGCTATCTTCGTAATGATGCTTTTAAGAAGGACGGCGTAGACTATCACGCCGCTGCCGACCTTACCGGCCAGGCAAACCATCTTGGAGTTACTATAGAAGCTGATATCATCAAACAGAAACTGCCCTCCAATAACGGCGGGTTTACTGCGATAGGTTTTGGTAAAACCCATCCATACGTTTATGAAAAACTGGCTACTGACCACCCAATAGACCTTACAAGATACCAGGTGGCAAACTGCTATATGGGAAGGATAGGTCTTATTAATTCCGGCGGCCCATCCTCGGGATCGGATGACCTTGAAAGAGCGGTCACTACCGCTGTAATAAATAAAAGAGCCGGCGGGATGGGACTTATCTCCGGAAGAAAAGCCTTCCAACGTCCAATGGAAGAAGGAATAAAGCTCCTGAACGCTATCCAGGATGTTTATTTGTCAAAAGAAATAACTATTGCTTAGGCGGACTGCTTCATCCAGATCGTCATGTCTATCGCCTTAAGATCTTTGACGACATGCCGTTCTATCTTGTCCAGTTTCTTTTTGAGGTCACATAAATTCACATTGTGGCAACGCTTGCCCCTAAACTTATGCTCATTAAGCTGGAAGGGTCCCTGAAAGATCTCTATAAGATTTAAAACGGTTATTTTTTTCGGGTCTACATTGAGAGAAAAACCACCTCCCCTACCTTTCAAAGAATTCAAGATCCCCTTTTTTGTCAGGATCTGCAGTATCTTACGTAAAAAAGGTCTTGGCACCTTAAGGTTCTTGGAAAGAAATCCGACATCAACTACATCTTCCTTGGAATTTGCGATACACCCAATTGCCCTTATCGCATAATCTGTATCTCTTGTTATTAGTTTCAACTGACATTCTCCCTGAGACAATTGACACTCTATAAGTCTCATTTATAAACAAAAAAAGGTGAGTAGTTTAGCGTCATACCCGGGACTAAATACTGCAGCCTTCTTTACAATGAGAGACTGGTCTAAGTTTAAATCTTCCTGTCCACATATTCGCCTCCTTTCGTCCAATTATCCTTTATACAAAGTATGCTTGGCACTTCCCGGGTTACAAATAACACCAGAGCTATAGAAGCGCTTTCATATCTTCTTCAAAAACGGACTGGTCTCTGTACCCTGTATATTTTTTAACTACTTTTCCGTTCCTATCGACAACAAAAGTTGTCGGTATCGCTCTGATCCCGCCATACTCATTTGCGATATTCTG
>CAYWDJ010000162.1:0-3329 GCA_964457005.1 uncultured Planctomycetia bacterium | reverse complement strand
TATTGCTGAACGGCCCGGTATCAGTTCGACCGAGTCAAGCTGTAAGCTTTAAGCTATAGTCTACAGTTTGACGGACTTGTTTTGGGCCTTCAGCAATAACAGCCAAGGAAGGCGTGCCGCCCCTCACCCGGTAACCAAAAAAAAAAGAGATTGCTTCGGCCATAAATGGCCTCGCAATGACGTGAAACGAAGCATACAACAGGGCCAAAGACCCTACATAGGGGTTACTCCCCTGCTGGTAATTACATATACATCGTATACACCTGTTTGTGATGTAACCTATTATAACACATATCTATATATGGGTATAGTGCCGTATTACGCGGATGTCAGAGCCTTGAGCTGTGCCACATATATTTCCTGAAGAAAGGTGTAATCTACTGGTTCTACTTCAGGGATGATAAACCTGTAAATACGTTTTCCATCCTGTACTATCTTCATAAAAGGCGTGTCTGCCGGCTGCGGTTTGCCTGACCATAGATTCACTGCGTTTGTAAGCATCTCCAGGAGCCTTATATAGTTGTTTTCAGGGAAGTTATCGGGTAACTCCACTCCGGCAAAGAAAGCCCATTTTTCAGGGTCTAATCCCTCTCTAAACGAGTCAAAAGCATCCATGTCCAAAATGGCGTCCCTTCCGAGGAAAATTATATTTGAATTCGGGATCTTTAACTCAGCTGCTGTCTCAGAAATTCTATTAGCAAGTTTTTCTCCCTTACCGTCTTCAATAATAAGATTATCCAGCCCTTTTTCATGTCGTAGTCGTTTTAATTCACTTATCATACCCTGAAAATATGGCCTTTGACTTTTTGGGATCAATCCTGTTTCAAGAGCGATCATAATATTGGGATTGTCAATTTCCCCAGCGGCAAAAAGTTTTTTTGCTTCATCGGCTCTAATAAGAGCTGTATCTATGAATGTCTGTCCCCAGACAGCTTCAGTCATATTTAGCTTTTCAAGGGCACTGTTTTCACTCAGATCCTCGCGTCCCAGTTTTGTAAAGAAAGACCAACAGGATACAGCCGGTTCATAAGATTCCAGTTCTTGCGTTGGGAGTAATAGTCCCACCGACTTAAATGTTTCCGAGCTTGGCTCGGAAGCGGTTCCAACGGGCACAATAAGAGAACCGTTTTGTTTGAGAACCGAATATATTTTTTCCCAGAACCATTTTTCCATGGAAAGATGCTGAGCCTTTCCGGGATAGTGCACATAGACGACCCCAAAAGTATCCGCTTCATTTTTAAAATCCCCAATTTTGTATAGAACCTCGAAATTATCTCTCTCATATAGTTTTTTTAGATTCTCATCTTTTAAGGTAATTTTTAAACTCAACACATTTTCTTCTATCCATTCAGAAGATAAAGAGGTTTTTCTCCCTCCAAAGTAATAAGAAAACCTCCTCATAAGAAAATCTTGTACCTGTTCAGGGGTATTAATATCCGTGGTGAGACCGAGCAGCTCTTCAGGAATAAGCATATCGTTAAAAACGAATCTCTTTGCCTTGGGAAATGTCGCAAAAAGGCTGATCAAGCTTCGACCGTCCGTACCCGCAGACGGGTAATAGACTTCTCCTTCATACGCAGCACAATAGCTGCGTATTTCAGGAACAGTCATATTTTTAGTAATTTTCGGACTTTCCGGTTCAGAGAAGGAATCAAATCCAGTTTTTCTTCTTTTCGTTTCGGTGGGTGTGGGTGTCTTTTTTGTTTGGTCGGGTGCAGTATTAATTTCATCAAGGTGTTCTCTGATATATTTTTTCAATCCTGCCGGGCTTAAACCCATCTCTTTGGCCTGGTTCTTCAAGAGATTGAAATATATGATCTCTACGTCTTTGCGGAAACCTTTTGTCAGACTCTGCTGGTTTTCTATTTCATTTTCCTGAATTATGCATTCAGTTTCATTTATAAAAAATGAGTCTGGCATTTTTTCTTTCCGAACTCTCATCTCTACTCTTGTTCCATCATTGAGGGGCACCCATGAAATATATTCACCCGGAGAAGTAAGATCGCTTTTTACATACTTTTTGCCTGCGCCTACACCACCAAAATGTCTTTTTGAATCCCTATACCTTTTTGTGGGATTTCCATTTTCATCTAAAGTAACTGTTTTGCCGTTATCAATGATCCTTAATATGACGTATTCCTCATCATAAAATGTTTCTATAGTGACCCTTCCAGTGAAGTTTTCTGACGGGATTTCAAGGGAATCGATTTTGTCTACCAGCGCATCGTAAGAATTCGCGACTAATTCGTTAAATTTGCCCCTGAACAGGTCCCTGCTTCTCTGATAAACGACACTGTTGTCTTCCATGGTGGTCCAGAAATCCCATTTTCTTATTTCCTGTCCATTTTCAGATACACCCCTGTCTTTCATGTTAATAACTATGGTATTACTGATACCCCTGCGTAGTTCTACCATTGGTCTGAACATTGACTGGACAGCCAATGTGCTTGTGGCGAAATCAGACATAGAAAGAGCTGCATCAGGTACTATGAGCCCCGCTACAAGAACGATAGTAATAATTCGTAGTAGTATAATTTCCTTTAGCTTATTGATAAACATTAGGAATATTATAGCAAAATCTATATGTTAGGACAACATAAAGTACGTAGTATTGTATTCTTAACAAATTCTGATTTATTGTTGAAAAAGACTTACGGGAAGGATGGTTTACGGAGATCTTTGCTAGTTATTGCTGAACAGCGTATTGCTTGTTGAGATCCCGGATATTTCCTCCGGAAATTCCGGGATGACAGTTTCGCGTTCAGCGGAAATTCCGGGATGACAGTTTCGCATTCAGCGGAAATTCCGGGATGACAGTTTCGCATTCAGCGGGAATTCCGGGATGACAGTGGACCGCCTTCAGCAATAACAGCCAAGGAAGACTTGTCTCTCGATTATCCGGTCAATCTAAAAAAAACCAGTTCTAACACGGGTTTTTATTCACCCTGCGAAGGTGCTTCTATCTCATCGACTAAAAAGGTTTTTTGCCCAATAATTTTGTCATTAGCAAAAAGTTGAAATTCGTATTTCCCTGGATGTTTAAATTTTAATCCTAAAAGGTTGAAAATAAGGTCATGCGTATTAAGCGGGCTAGGAACATTGATTTCTTGCGGCAGCTTCCCTCCTCCAATTACTGTATTATCATCTAAATCTACTAGATTCAGGACAAACTTGTATCCGCCATGTGCATTTGTAAGCTTTATATAAACTGTCAAGCTTCCGTGTGTGCAAGGAAACTTGGCAGCTCGAATGTTCTCAAATATCCCAATCAAACTCTTTTTCTCGGTTTTTGACTCAACTATAATGCTATCACAAATTAACATTGCGTT
>CAYWDJ010000161.1:0-3335 GCA_964457005.1 uncultured Planctomycetia bacterium | reverse complement strand
ATTTTTTCCGAGAAGCGAATCACCAGCGACTCAATAAAGGGCGGTATATCAATATATTTATTGATGGGGTTTTGGTGGGTTTTCCTGTATTACCTTGTTATTGCTTTAAACCCGAATGCTATAATTTCAACTTTGGGGGAGAAGCTGGATCTTGTAAGGCTGTATCAGTTCAGCTTTTCAACATTAACAACGGTGGGATACGGTAATACTGTCCCCAAGAGTGAACTTGCCGTAACTATGGCTAACTTTGAAGCAGTTGCCGGCCAGATCTATCTGACTGTTTTTATCGCTCGTTTAGTCGGGATGCAGTTAGTCGCAAAAAGCAAAACCGGCAAGTAGACACTAAGATAGCGACAACCTTCCTGTAACTTTCTTAAAAAGATCGATATTCCACAAATTAAGCGCGTACAGTATGAACGCAAAAACTTGCATACCCTACTGGGGTATGGTATACTAGAAGTAGAAAAGGAGGTGTGCTATGTTGAAACATCCGGATCATAAAGAGAATATTGTGTCACTGAAGAGAATAGAGGGTCAGGTTCGAGGTGTGCAGAAAATGGTCGAGGATAGGAAGTATTGCGTCGATATCTTGACGCAAATTCAATCGATCAAAGGTGCCATCTCCAGGGTAGAGAGGGATATCTTGCAGAGGCATATCGAAAATTGTGTGGTTAATGCAATTAAGGGAAAGTCTCAGAAAGAAAGGCAGACAAAGCTTGATGAGATCATGAAGCTTTTGAAGAAAATATAAAAAAGGAGGCGATCATGAAATATATAATGGTGGTATTACTTGTAGCGGCATTAACCGTGTTCGGGTATGCGGCAAACAGCACGGCTCAGACGGAAAACTGTACCTGTGCGCCCTGCGAATGCGGTGAATGTACTTGCTAAAGCGTTAGTTGAAAAAGAGGAGAAGGGGTTTTCGCCCTTCTCCTCTTTTTTTTTGTCCAAACAAGATCGATCCTTTTAGTCTCCTCCTAAAAAACTTTAGATAAATAGACTGGAATGATATAATAATCGAAAAGATATTTACCCTTAAATTGTTTCGTAGAAGGAGAAAATATATGAAGAGCAGAGCATGCTTAATGGCTGTTTCTATCCTTGCAGTATTTATATTGTGTTCAGCCGTAAGCGGATGCGGGGAAAAAGCAGAACAGAAGAAGGTCATTGCGGTTGAAAGTTTTTCTACCGAAGACAAAGAATACTGGACATTGGACTCTCTGTGCGGTCAGGCAGAGGAGTATATCAAAATGTATATTGATACCGGAAAGGCTGAAAGTAAATGGATATATACGGCTCTTCAAAGGGCGCTTGAGGCCAGGAAGCTTGATAAGACATCACCTTTGCCGCATACCATCATGGCAAAGGCCTATATGGCGAAAGGGGAACCGTCGAAGGCCTATGAAAGGCTGCAAATGGCTATTAAGCTAGCCCCGGAAGATGGAGAAGTCAAGAGAATGGTATCTGAAATCCGCGCGCAAGATATAGCCTCTCAAGGAGGAATGGCGATCACTGAGGCCGGCGTGTCAGGTAAGAAATATAAAGATGGAAGCTATGTCGGAGGGATGAAGGAAAATAGCCGGGAAGGATACGGTATTTTTACCGGGTCGGACGGGTGGAGCTATACGGGCGACTGGGGAGAAGACAAAAAAGACGGACATGGACGGCAAGTTTGGGCGAACGGGGATATATACTCAGGCGAGTGGAATAAAAATAATAGGGACGGACATGGTTTGTATGAATGGACTAATGGGACAATTTATGCCGGGGAGTGGGAACACAGTAAACGAAATGGTCATGGCCGACAAACTTACGAAAATAAAGATGAATATGTAGGAGAGTGGGTTGACGGAAAGAGGACAGGAGAGGGGTATTATAAATGGTCTACCGGAGAAGTCTATTATGGGGAATTCCTTGAAGGTAAAAAACAGGGGCATGGAAAGTCCGTGTTTGCTGATGGCAGAAAATATATAGGAGAGTTCCAGGACAATAAAGCTTATACCGGACATGGGACTGCTTACTATAAGAGTGGTGACGTATATACGGGCCAGATGAATGCCGGGAATAGGCATGGGCATGGTTCAATGAAGGGGACTAATGGCATTGGTTATGTCGGACAGTATCTCAATAATCAACAAACCGGTCATGGGAGCATTTTCTGGCCGAATGGACACAGCTATACGGGACAATTTCAGGGTGGGAAGAAGCACGGACATGGTCTATATGTCTGGCCGAATAAGAATAAGTATGTTGGTCTATGGGATAACGACAGAGCTATAGGCGGATATTTTTATGCAAGTAATGGCAATAGGACTTGGGCTTATCAGAATGACCAAGGACAGTGGGTTCATAAAAAACAGTAATGGGGAGAGCATGAAAAGAGTTTTTTTTATATTCATTATTTTTCTGTTGTGTATGGCACTTCCGGTGGATTCCATCGCGGCTGTTCCTCCTTCCAATGTTGTGGTTGAAGAGGATGAGGTAGAGTATGTAACTCGTCCCGGACTTAAGCCCCATCAAGTCAAATTGAACCAGAAGTGTGTCGCCATTTTAAAAGAAGCCAAGAATATTCATGCTTCAGGCGGAGAGCTGGGAGATATTTTTAAACAAATGGGGAAAAGTCAGGTCGGGTTCAAGGATCTCATAGCTTATAAAGCTGACTACCAGAACGGTCTGGCTAAACAGTTTCGCGATCAGGGAATGAGCGGAGAAGACGCAACGGCTAAAGCCGTTGAACAATGGAGCTCGGAATACAGGGTGATAGAACAGCAGATGGTCAGCCGCAGGCAGCAGATGGTTAAGCTTGTCTGGAGCGCGGCACTCGCAGAATATATAAAAAATAATCCTAATTCCACTCTTTTAGCAAAAGGTGACATAGGCGGCTGGGCAACGGAGACTATTGAGAAAATGCGATTTGAAAGTGACATAGATTTTACATTATTCGCTGTCGAGGCTGAAGATGCTATTCAGCTAAGAGACCTTTTTGAAACAAAATTAAAGAATGTGTTCGGCCTTGATATGAGGCAGTTTGATGCGTTTTGTACTGCCCAGAGGAATGCGGCTAATGATGTATATATAGGTGAATGGGGAGCCAAGTGGGGAGAGATAGATATGGCCGAAAGAGGTAAGGCCCAGATGTTCGTTGTTAAGGAAGACGGGAGTATTGCCATTAAAGAAGTCCCGGCCAAAGATATGCTCAAGATCTATCATAATGTGAGAGGATCATTTTCCGATGATATTTTTAAACCCACCGCGGACATGGAACCAGGAATAAGCCTTGAGATGCTCAGGCACATTAGAGCCGAGATATTCGCGGGCAAGTTCTCGACCATAGA
>CAYWDJ010000160.1:0-3447 GCA_964457005.1 uncultured Planctomycetia bacterium | reverse complement strand
CGCAAACAGCAGCACTCTCAGAGCGTCAATTCGCCCTCTCCGGATACATCCTTCAACTATGATTACAACATATATCAGGCCCAAAGTCAACAAAATAGAAGCCTCTGAGTCGTGGGTCACAGCAAAGATAATTATGTTTTTCCGGAAGAGACCATTGTGGCAGGATAAAGATTGCTTCGCCCTTACAGGGCTCGCAATGACGTCATTGCGAGGAGGCCGGAGACCGACGCGGCAATCTGAAGGAAATTAAGTTGAGTTAAAGGGGCGTTATGAACGAGCAAGCTTGGTTTTTTAAGGCGTCCGGCCTTAGTGTTCTCTTGCAAAGAGAAAGGGATAGTGTCTCGCACGAGATACTATCCCTTTCTTTAAAGCACCTAAAACGAGTGCTGGTCTATATTACTCCCTGATCTATCATAGAATCCGCAATTTTTACGAATCCAGCGATATTCGCGCCAAGAACGTAATTGCCCGGCTGTCCATATTCAGCAGCAGCATCTATACACTGCTTGTGAATAGCAACCATAATTCCATTCAGTTTCTGGTCAACTTCTTCACGTGACCAGCCCATACGCTGTGAGTTCTGGCTCATTTCAAGACCCGAAGTCGCGACTCCACCGGCATTAGCAGCTTTACCAGGACCGTAAAGGATCTTGTTCTCAACGAAGACTTCGACAGCCTCAGGCGTTGAAGGCATGTTAGCACCTTCACTTACAACAAAACACCCGTTATCGACTAAAATCTTGGCGTCATTGCCATCTATTTCGTTCTGTGTCGCACTCGGAAACGCGCAATCACACTTAATGCCCCATGGTTTTTTGCCTTTCATGTACTCACAACCGAATTTATCCGCATATTCTTTTATGCGTCCACGTTTTACATTCTTAAGCTCAAGAACGAATGCCAGTTTTTCAGCATCGATCCCGTCTTTGTCATATATGGTACCCGCGGAATCAGATAATGATACAACCTTGCCGCCCAGCTGATTAACTTTTTCAACCGTATACTGAGCAACGTTACCCGACCCGGAAACAACAACAGTCTTACCTTTGAAGTCATCGTTACGCGTCTTAAGCATTTCTTCCGCAAAATATACAGCACCGTAACCAGTAGCTTCAGGACGGATCAAAGACCCTCCCCAATTCAGAGCCTTACCTGTCAAAACACCGGTAAACTCGTTGCGGATCCTGCGGTACTGTCCGAACATGTAACCGATCTCTCTTCCGCCTACACCAATATCGCCGGCAGGCACATCTGTGTCCGGTCCAATATGTCTCTGCAGCTCAGTCATAAAGGACTGGCAGAAACGCATTACTTCATTGTCTGACTTGTCTTTAGGGTCGAAATCCGTTCCACCCTTACCTCCACCCATTGGAAGAGTAGTTAAGGAATTCTTGAAAACCTGTTCGAATCCAAGAAACTTCAAGATGCTCTGGTTTACTGTCGGGTGAAAACGCAGACCACCTTTGTATGGACCGAGAGCACTGTTAAACTCAAACCTAAAACCCCTGTTAACCTGGACATCACCCTTATCGTCCTGCCAGGGAACACGGAACATGATCTGCCTTTCAGGCTCAACCATGCGTTCCAGGATTCTCGCTTCCTGATACTTTTTGTGTTTCTCTACCACCGGTACAAGAGACTCCAGAACCTCCGTAACTGCCTGCAGAAATTCCTTTTCCCCAGGATTACGTTTTTTCACTGTCTCTAATACACTGTTTACGTAATTAGATTTTGTTGACATCTTTTCCTCCTTTATTAGTACATTTGGCATCTTTTTTCTCCTTCTTTGTTCGACAAAACATATCACACTATCACTAAAAGTGATTACCCCTGCAAAAACTTATCGATCGATCTTGCCGCGTGTTTTCCCGCTCCCATCGCCGCTATAACCGTGGCGGCTCCGGTAACAATGTCGCCACCGGCAAATATATCTTCTATATTCGTTCTGCATTCTTTCTCGTCCGCCTCTATATTTCCCCACTTGTTTAACTTTAGGGCTTCTATCGTATCAAGCAAGACCGGGTTAGGCCCATTGCCTATGGCAATTATTACCGTATCCATCTCCAGCTCAAATTCAGACCCCTCCACCGGAACAGGGCGCCTTCTCCCGCTGGAATCAGGTTCTCCAAGTTCGTTCTTGAGACATATCAGTTTTTTGACCTCCCCGGACTCATCTCCAAGGATCTCTACCGGACTTGTCAAAAGATGAAATTCAATACCCTCTTCCTGCGCGTGATGTATCTCGTCTATCCTGGCCGGCATCTCATTCTCCGTACGCCTGTAGACTATATAAACTTTCTCCGCGCCAAGCCGTAAAGCCGATCTGGCCGAATCCATAGCTACATTCCCGGCCCCGACAACAGCAACTTTTTTGCCCACATTTATGGGAGTATCATACTCCGGAAATTTGTATGCCTTCATAAGATTAACTCTGGTAAGAAATTCATTCGCGGAATATACACCGCTTAGATTCTCCCCGGGTATGTTCATGAAATACGGAAGACCTGCTCCGGAAGCTATAAAAAACGCCTTATATCCCTCATTTCTGAGCATATCGATGGTTTTTATCTTGCCGATTATATAGTTGTATTTTATTTCAACCCCGGTTAGCTCAATATCTTTCACTTCACCCATCACGATATCTTTCGGAAGCCTGAATTCGGGGATGCCGTACGTAAGTACTCCGCCGGGTTTGTGCAATGCCTCAAAAACCGTAACACTGTACCCTTCCCTGACCAGATCGGAAGCGCATGTAAGCCCCGCCGGTCCAGCCCCTATCACAGCAACTTTCTCGCCCTCTTTTTTATCCGCTATTTGCCCCTCAGCAGAGGACTCTTTGTTCTCCCTGTCATAATCCGCCGCGAAGCGTTCTAGGCTGCCTATATTAATGGCTTTACCTGCCTTATTGAGAACACATACCTTCTCGCACTGGTCTTCCTGGGGACACACCCTACCGCATACAGCCGGCAGATTATTTGTTTTTTTCAGGATCTTGATCGAGTCAGAGAACCTCTTTTCTTTTATAGCCAGGATAAATCCGGGAATATCTATCTCAACCGGACATCCACCCACACACGGAGCGGTTTTACACTGAAGACATCTCGCGGCTTCAGAGACAGCTTCTTCCTCGTTATACCCATAAGGCACTTCTTCAAAATTCTTTATTCTTTGGTTTGGTTCCTGTTCTCTCATTTTTATCTCGCAATTTTTTTATAGTTTAATGGTCAAGGCCTATTTTGCACTTCCCATCATAATGATCGAGTGCTTGTTTTTCTTTGTCTGAATATCTTCTTCCCCTGCTCATCATGTCGTCAAAATCTACTTTATGTCCGTCAAACTCGGGGCCATCCACACAAGCGAATTTTGTTTCCCCACCACATGAAACCCTGCATCCTCCGCACATACCGGTTCCGTCTATCATAATGGTATTCAATGAAACCAGGGTCT
>CAYWDJ010000159.1:0-3479 GCA_964457005.1 uncultured Planctomycetia bacterium | reverse complement strand
AACATCAGCTTGGAGTAGGATGCTCATTCCGCTGCGCTTCACTCGCACCTCTCAAGCTGGTCGTTATGCGGGTTAATATTATCAAATATATATAACCTTGATTTTCTGGGGAGAACAAGATGGGGAAAAAGGTTAATTTATTTATAAGCCATGCTGTCGAAGATGCTTCTGTCACAAAACCTTTTGTGAATTTGATTGAAAGTGGGATAGGAGTATCTCCAAAAAAGATTTTTTTCACTTCTAATAAAGGTCAAGGTATACGTCCAGGTGCTGAGTTTAAAGAATCTATACGTGAAAATCTGGACGATGCTACTACGGTTATTGCGCTAATTTCAGAAAATTACTACAACAGCCCATTTTGCATGTGTGAACTTGGAGGCACTTGGCTTCAAGCTAAAGATTTCATACCAATACTTATACCCCCTATTCGTTTCAGTGATATGAAAGCTGTTTTGGTTGGCATTCAAGCGCTTCGAATACAAATAGATGAAGATTTGGATGAATTACGCGATGAATTAGCTGAAAGGCTTAATATTAAACCTTTGCCAACTCCGCGCTGGAACGAAAAACGTAACGAGTTTCTAAAGGTTTTATCCAGAAAATTAAAAAACATCCCTGCAAGTCCTATTGTAAAGCGCGAGCTTCTTGACAAGGCAGAATCTGAAATACATGAATATGAGGAGTTTTTAACTTTAGCAAACAAAGAAAATGAGAAATTAAAAAAAATAAATTCAAAATTGAAAAAGGCCAAAGATGCAAAACAAGTGACTAGAATTGTAAGAGAAGACATGGAGGAAGCAGATGTATTTGAGTCATTAATAAAAAACTTAAAAAAGAAATTGTCAAACCTTGAGTATATCACTGCTGAAGCCATTTTTGCTGGGCAAAGAGGAGAAGACTATTATCCTGGTCGTGAATCATCTGATTATAGCTGGGAAGATACAAGAAGAGATCAGGAATACAAGGAGATCGAAATAAACTCTGACGAAAATGGAATATATCCAAACGACAATCATCCAAAGGTCAAGGTTGCACGCAACTCAATAAATGAGTTGGAAAACTGGCTTGAGCAAGCTTCAAGTGAGTTCTTTGAATGGTATGCATCAGAACAGGGTGATCATGAGCCCGACTTATCTGATAGGACTTTTTGGGATAATCACCTTTGGTAGTGTATTGTTTTGTTTAAATAAATAGCATAACAAATGCACCCAGACCGATTTCCCCCGCCGCCCTTCGGGCTCTGGGTGAAACGGCTGATGCTGGTGTTCGACACCATAACAACACATTGGGCTTCTTAAAAAGGGGAAAGTAAGGATGCAAATCGTAAGTCTGATGGAAATCCCTAAGGAAGGTAGCAACTTAGCATTCGAAGATGGTATCCAAGACGATCTGACCCTTGAGGACGTGAAGCTTAAGACTTGCAGATTTAAACACTTAGGGATGAGGGATGCCAGGTTTATTAACTCTTCTGTTACTCAGTCTTTATTTGAGGATTGTTACCTACGAAAGGCCAGTTTCAAGAATATACAATTGATCGGCAATACATTCAGAAACTGTAATCTCGAAAGGGCTACTTTCCAAGGGTGCGACCTTCGATACTGTACGTTCGAAAATGTCCGATTGAACAGAGATGAAATCATAGGCTGCCTTCCCGTTGAACCGAATCTACGCCGCGATCTTGCCCGCAATATCAGAAGAAATTTCGAAATGCAAGGTGATAAGGAATCTGCAGATATCTTTATGAGGATCGAAATTCAAGCTGATGAGGAGGGCCTTCTGGCAATATTTCGGAGATCAACCAAATACTACAAGGAACGGTACAATTACATAGACCAAGTGAAGGCTGGGTTGAAATATGTGAATTCTAAAATCTCTGGAATTGTTTGGGGATATGGTCATCGAGTTAGCCGTCTTTTCAT
This sequence comes from uncultured Planctomycetia bacterium, assembly GCA_964457005.1. GTDB lineage: Bacteria > Omnitrophota > Gorgyraeia > Tantalellales > Tantalellaceae > CAYWDJ01. Next base: position 1,560 of record CAYWDJ010000159.1, on the reverse strand, counting down.
ATCATTTCTTGGCGTCTCTTTTATTCTTTCTTTGGTGACCTATTTCGGAAATATCATGTTCGTAGCTGAAAGGGATTCGGCAGCGAGAACGTTGACTTTCTGGGAAGCAATGTATCAAGTCTTCAGTGATGCATTAGGTGGAGCATGGACAGGCTTTTCACCTTCACTTTGGGATGGAAGGCTTCTCCAACTTGGTGAGAAGTTTTTGGGTACGCTGTTTCTAGCTCTGTTGGCTGCAGCAGCTTACCGAAAGATCACAAGATAATGAGACGCGAAACGACGACAGATGTCAAAGCTGTTATTCTATACGGTTCATACGGTAGGGGGGATGCGGTTTCGGACTCAGATGTAGACGTTTGTGTTTTCACCGCAATTGAAAGGACAAGTCCCGAGGAGGCTATAAGAGATCAACTTCCAAACCTTCCAAATAAGCCATTGAACCTCGTCGTTTATTCACAAGAAGCCGTGCATGCTATGCTTGATTACGGATCACTGTTTCTATGGCACATAAAACTCGAAGGGAGAGTTTTATTAGGACATGAGTATGTCGAATCGTTAATGAAAGAATTAAAGCCATTTGTCAGACATCACGATGAGATTATTTACCATAGGGATCTGCTGTTGGATATAGAAGATGGTGTCAATAGTTCTTGGACGCCTAATGAGCTGGACCTTTCTCTGCTTTTCACTATTTCGCGCAACACTTGCATGATATTGTGCCATAAGCGAGGAGAGCCTGTCTTTGGCCGATACGAATGCTACAAAACTGCGCGTCGACTATGTCCCGACCTGCCGTTAACAAGTCAGACATTCTTTTACCTTTCGAAATGGAAAACGATTTACGAACGCCTGCCTGATCCTTATGCAAACCTGCCGGACAGGAATGACATACAAAGGCTTATCTCGGAGACAAAGCGGCTTCTCGACTATGGACATGAACACACCAAGTGACAGAATCATTAGAATCTCTGATAAGTTGATTGAACACGCCGCAGAGGTGGAGAGATCCCAACTTAGATCCTTTGGCTATCGCGAAAGAATAGCTATCGAGAGGCTGCTTTTCCTTATAATCAAAGATATCTGCTCAACTAAACTTCATTACAGTCTGCAAGGGCTAACTGAGGTTCATCGGCTAGCCCTGCTCTATTTTATTAAGAATAGGGATGTAGGCAGTGAGCTTAATAGACTTATCACCCTGGTTTTTGAACTTCGTGTGTTTCTTTACTCTCTTAGCAGCGCCAATCCTTACGTGCAGGGCGACGCCATTTCCCGAGTAGCATTGACAAAGCGGAGCGTAGTAAAGTTCACTGCCAAGGAATTACGTAAAATAGCAGCCCTTGCAATGGAATTGGGGGTCGAACAATGAGGTCCAGCCGACCTCGTAAACTCGGCGGCTGACCTCCACGTTAGCTATAAAAGTCACTCAGCAAGGAGCGTGTATATGTTTAAAGTACCACGAGTTAATGAAAGCTGTTTAGATATCGAGATGAGTGGAAAATTAAATTCAGTGAAGAGTACGGGGTCAGCCCTTGAATCGGGACAAAATTGAGCAGGCCATGT
>CAYWDJ010000158.1:0-3496 GCA_964457005.1 uncultured Planctomycetia bacterium | reverse complement strand
GGCCAAGAACCGTGAAATACCCAAGGCGGCATCCTATAACGATACGGATAGGTGAACCCGTTGAGGTGGAAAAGGCAGAAGAATTGGGGACTAAGCTGGGTGCCGCAGATAAATATGAGGCTATATGCGCCGGAGCGCGTCAGATACTCATAGATGAGAAGGTAAAATCACATATATAAGGAAAAGTCCTGCTTTGGGACAAAAAGAATGCTGCCTGTTACTCCCCATTTTAGGGGGTTTGGAGCTTTTTTTTAGAATAATTCGGGGAACAGAAAAAAATGAAGAAATAAGTGGTAAAATGAGCCAAAGTAGTGTACTATAACTCATAGTAAATGGCGGCAAATATGTTGTATAAGTCCGTCAATGTTTTAAAGTTAACGAGGAGATAGAAGTTATGCCAAAAGGAACAGTAAAATGGTTTGACAACAAAAAGGGTTATGGTTTTATTACACCTGAGTCAGGCAACGATGTATTCGTACATTTCAATGCTATCGCGGGCGACGGCTACAAGTCTTTGGAAGAAGGCTGTGCGGTTGAGTTCGAGATCAAGCAGGGCCCAAAAGGCGAAGAAGCTGTAAACGTAGTAAAGCTGTAACGTCTCAATCATATTGAAGACGAGAAAAAGCTCGACGTATAATGCGTCGAGCTTTTTTGTGTCCATTTCTTGTATTTCTTGTCGAGGGGATGTAAGATAAGACCTTACTGATATGTCAAAAAAAGGATGTGAATGTGAAAAAAATCATAATTTTTGTTATATCTCTTTTATTTGTAATACAATCTTCATCCGCATTCTCCGAGAGTGCCGATCTCGCGGCGGGAGACAAGCTATCCGCTGAACATAAATACCTTGAAGCCATTGCTGTCTATCAAAAAGCTCTGGATGCCGATTCCGGAGATTATCAGGCTCTAGCAAAAATGAGCAGGTCGTACAGCCTAGCTTCAAATTCGGCCACTAAGAAAAGTGAAAAAAAAGATCTTTTAGAAAATGCCATAAAGTATGCCAGGGAAGCCATTAAGGTTAATAAAACGGGGTTTGAAGGACATCTTTATCTGTCCAATAGTATGGGCAAGCTTTCAGATCTGGTAGGTTCAAGCGACAGGGTTAAGCTCTCAAGAGAGATTGGACCGGAAGCTGAAAAAGCTATTAAATATAATCCCGCGGATTACGAAGCATATATGATACTTGGCATCTGGCATAGAGATATTGCTTCTGCAAGCGGCCTGGAGAAAAGCCTGGCCAAGGGTCTTTTTGGAGGCCTTCCCGAGGCATCTCTCGAAGAATCTGAAACATATCTTAAAAAAGCGGTGGAGCTCAAGCCCGAATTCATAGAGCCGCATTATGAGCTTGCTTTAACATACAAAAAACTCAAAGAAAAGGACCTCGCTAAACAGCAGCTTGCTGAAGCACTCAAATGTCCAATTAGCGGAGCGAGGGACGAAGAGATAAAGAAGAAAGTTCAGAGAGCACTTAAATAACAGAGGTTGAAAGGGGAATGATATGAAAAAAATTATTCTGTGTATAACGATGATGATGGCGTCAGCCGCTGCTTTTGCTGAAAAGGTAACAATGGAAGCTACGACAGCTGCCGCGCAAATGGCAACAAATGGAGTAGATGCGTTATTTGCATCGGAAATAAGCACGGCCAAAAAAATTATCGATATGATGGCTGAATTTTCCGTGAAATACAGTTTCCAGGCACTCGGAGGTATAATAGTCATCGTTCTAGGGTGGATATTGGCTAAATACATAGCCAAATTCCTGGATAACCTGCTCCGAAAAAAAGAAGTTGATGTAACGGTTTCAAAGTTCATTGTCAGTATTGTGAAGATGATAGTTATAGCCTTGGCTGCTTTGATAGCTCTCGGGAAGTTTGGCATAACCATAGCTCCCTTTATAGCTGCCATCAGTGTTATAGGTTTTGGTGCGACTTTCGCTATACAGGGACCGCTTTCAAATTATGCCGCGGGCGCTACGCTTATTTTCACAAAACCCTTTAAGGTTGGTGATATCGTCGCGGTGACCGATGTGCAAGGAGCAGTGACGGATATGACCCTTGCCAGAACAGAGATGAAGACTCTGGACGGAACAGTCATATTCATACCTAATAAGCTCATCGTCGGAGAGGTGATCCATAACTATTCGGAATATCAAAAACTGGATCTGACTATAGGGGTTGCTTATGATGCTGATACTGACAAGGCGATAGATATCATCAAGGGGGTTGTGACGGCAGAGGAGCGCATATCAAAGAAACCCGAACCTAAGATAGGGATAAATGAATTCGCTGATTCCAGTGTTAATATATATGCCAGATTATGGTGTAAGCCGGGTGATTACTATGATGTTCTTTTTAGTGTCAACAAGAAGGTTTTTGCCGAGCTGAATAAGAATAATATCACAATACCATTTCCTCAAAGAGACGTTCATCTATTCGGACAAAAATAATAACGATTATTAGAACGCCCCGGCAGTATTTGTCGGGGCGTTTTTTGCCTAATTGACATTGTGATGTATACTTAACATATTATATTTAACGGTATCAACTTGGAGGTGTGTAGTGGAAGAAGTAAAAATTTCATGGGGTTGGCTAATGGCGTTGGGCATCAGTTTGCTTATGCTCGGAATGATGGCAGTGGCTGTTCCATTTATACCCGGTATCGGGCTTGTTCTTGTGATAGGCATAATTTTGATCGCAGGCGGATTGGCGCATCTTTTTCATCTTCCGCAATGCATCGGTGGAAAAGGTTTTGGAATAGAACTTTTAAGCGGAGTGGTATATCTTGTTTTAGGCGGCATTATTGTCACAAAACCCGGCGCGGGACTTCTGGGGCTTACGATAATTATTTCAGCCCTTATTTTTATAGAAGGCATAGTCCAGATCATAGTGGCTCTGGGGCTTCGTCCTCTAGAGAGATGGGGATGGACTCTAGCCAGCGGGATCATATCGGTGATTCTTGCTCTTATAATATGGTCCGGTTGGCCGATCAGTGCAGCATGGCTTATTGGTACCCTTATAGGGGTGGCTCTTATTTTCAAGGGTTGGGCAGCCATAAATATAGCGGTTATGCTCAAAAACGCGTAACTATTTTGAGGGTTCCCAAAAGTTGGATATTGATGTTAAGCACGGTATACTTGTTATGTGAGGGGGGTGCGTCATGAAGAGAATTATACTAATAGCAATAGTTATTTTCCTTATACAGGGTATTCCTGCAGGCGCCCAGTCTCCGGCATTAGAAAAGGCTGCAGCTGTGAGACGGATGACCGGCGTAAGTGGCGGTGATGACGGTTATGCACGCACAGTAAATGATAAAACATATTATTTTGACTCCCAGGGCCGACAGGTCGGTGGATCTCAGCAGGTTGGGGATCAGCAGGTCATGTATGGGCCTAACGGACAGAAAAGAGGTAGTGCCAGAGTTGGTGAGGATGGGAGAACCCATTTTTATGGCAATCAGGGCGGGCAGTCAAATGTTGTTATGCAAGAGCGTGATGTTA
>CAYWDJ010000157.1:0-3512 GCA_964457005.1 uncultured Planctomycetia bacterium | reverse complement strand
GCAGTATAAAAAAATGCATATTCAGGTGACAACTACCTTGACACCCACCGGTACCAACTAATCTTAATGGCGCAATAACCTGGGTACACCGGTAATAAAATGATTGATTGGGATAATTGCAAAACAATCGATTCTGATTCAGATATACCTGATATAGAAAGACATTTCCGTGTCTTTGCTGGTCCTGGTGCTGGCAAAACCCATTGGCTCATAAAACATATAAAAAATGTAGTAAGAGGTTCAAAGAGATTAGGGCTAACTCGGAAAATTGCATGTATCACGTACACAAATTCCGGCGTTGGAGAAATCCAGGGCAGGCTTAAGCAATCGGCTGAAAGAGTTGAGGTTGCGACAATTCATAGCTTTCTATATACAAACATAGTGAAGCCATATGGATTTTTGTTAAAGAATGAAGACGGGAAACCGATTCTCAACATGAAATCATTGGATGGTCACGTCGAACATATTCCATATTCCAAATTCGTGTACGACTGGAAGAGGGACCAAAAATTATTTTATATCAAAGATGACAAAAAGGTTCATGAGTGCCTTATAGACCTCGATTGGTGTTTTAAAGACGAGAATGATGAATTGGTCTGCCTTCCGAGGTCAAACTTCAAAAGAAAAGTTGGACGATATTGGATCAAGGAAGAGAAACTTAGCAGTTATAAGACATTTTACTGGGATGTAGGCATATTGCACCATGAAGACGTTCTGTATTTTTCGTACTCTCTTATCCAAAGATTCCCTGCTATCCTTGATTTTTTAAGGGCAAAATTCCCATATGTATTCATTGATGAGTTTCAAGATACCAATCCTATTCAAACAGCTATCATGAAAAAAATCGGAGAGTCTGGCTCGGTTGTAGGTGTCATAGGGGACCTTGCACAATCCATCTATGGATTTCAAGGTGCATGCAGAAATGATTTTGAATGCTTTATCTTCGATAATCAGATTGATTACAAAATCGAGAATAACAGACGTTCAACAGAAGAAATTATTCTGATACTAAATCATATGCGTGGCAATAATATTGAACAAAAATCAATTAATGGGAAAAGTGGGGAGTCCGTCAAAACATATGTTGGCCCAATAAAAACTATCACCGAAAATCTAAACGAGAAATTTAAAAACCATCCAATTATTCTTACCCGAAGAAATGATTATGCCGGTCAAATAAAATCCCAGAAGGATCTTAAATTAGATGATTTGTGGGTTGAAATCAGGTCTGCTGATTCAAATTCTGAAAGAACAAATTTTATATATTCAATGCTTCATGCTCTCGAATTGTCCTTCCAGAAAAACTTTAAAGAGTCTATCAAGACCATCGAAAGGTGTATTAGAAGATATAGGGATAAAAAAATCGTACCGAAATGCACAAGAGAAAAATTAGCTGTCTCTCTGCTCATAAAAATTGTTAACGAATGGAACAATTTTAAGGAATCGAACATTCGAGAATTCCACAATCACTATTACGATTATCTTTTAAATGATTTTGATATCAAGATCGGTGCTTGCATTAGTGCAGGCAAGGCTAAAGCTTTTGCTGAGAAATGGTACTGCAGTGACATGATCCAATGTCTCAGGATAAAAGATGATATCAGCAACATTCGAACTATTCATAAAGCAAAAGGCAGTGAATTTGAAACTGTCATTGTTGCTCTTGAGACTGAAAACGATTTGGATTACATAATAAATCCTGCGATCGATTCTGAAGATGATGAGTGCCGAATATATTATGTTGCGCTTAGTAGAGCAAAGGATAACCTGATTATTTGTATTCCTACCTTAGATCAGAAAAGTAGGGATGCCTTACTCGGTCTAAATATAGAAATAAATGAAATCGTTTGATAACGATTATTTGCCTTCGTCATCTTTCCGTTTTTCATGCCGAATATGAAAATCCGTCGCCTGGATTGTGGAACGCCATAATTGCAGGCATTGATTATCCGTCAGTAAACAGCGGTATGTGAATGGGGTCTGAATGGGGTCAAGTCTCCTATTAGCTCATGCCATTTCAAGATAGGGGTAGGATACTCTGGCTATGTAGTGAACATTAAGGAATAGAATATCCATATGGCTGGTATCGTATGATGAACAGAGAAAGATTAAATCTGATGGAAGTATAGTTGCCACAGTGAAAAAAAGAAATTTATAAATGAGTTATTATGAAAAAGGCGGGGGCGGGGTGTAAAAAGGATAGACGGTAAGAGCTAATAGGAGACTTGACCCCTTCATACATAGTTTACTTTAGCACTCTGTCTTGTCTTTATGTTTTTCCAAATACAGAAAAGGAGAAGGCTTATGAAACTAATATACTCAAGGCTAAAAGTTATTATGATCGCCTTGATATTCGCTACCTTGGTTTTTTCTGGAAAAGCTTTAGGCCGCAGAGCGATACCTGACAATAATGTGGCTTATCCTGTGTTGATAATTACTGAACAAGTGACAGGAAGTGGATTCTACTATACGCAGGATGATAAATTATATCTGGTTACTGCTAGACATGTCCTATTTGAAAATTCTCAAGTAAATGTAGATGATTTTCCAAAAAAATTGCGTCCACCTATACGCCTTAAACGAAAATTGCTTTATGACAAGGAATCAAAACAATTGTTCTTTCTTGGAACGATGAGTCAGAATGAACAAAATGAAATAATAAACCTTGCTCCAAAAAATAAATCGTTTATAAATGCGATTAAAGAGCTTTATACTATTTCGCAGTTGTTAAAACTGAAAAGTAAAAAAGCAAACCTGTTATCTTATTCAGCCGATCCAAACGAAAAGACACCCATTGAGTTAAATGTGGACTTTGAAGCACTGAATAAAGCGAGTCTTATATTATATAATAAATCTCGTGATATCGCTGCGGTGGAACTTGGGAAGGTGATTATAAAAGAGGGTGGTAAAATGGAACTTAGATTCCATAAAAATGCTGTTAAGAGAATCGGTGTTTCAAAATCATTTGTTGGTTTAAGTGAGCAGCTGCTAAAGAAATTCGATGATGTTCTTGTGGGAAATGAAGTATACATTTTTGGATATCCAACGTCACTTTCAATTTTTCCTGAAATTGATATCAAAAAACCATTGCTGAGGAGGGGTGTGGTTGCTGGTAAGAATGATATTTTCAAGACTATCATATTGGATTGTCCTGTATTTTTTGGAAATAGTGGTGGTCTCGTTATACAGGTTGAGGATATTGGTCTGGGAAAACGACAGTATAGAGCAATTGGAATTATAAGCAAATTTGTTCCATTCTTGAAAGGCTGGAAAGAAAATTCTGGCTATTCAATAGCTGAGCCAATAGATGGGTTAATCGAGCTATTAACAAATTAGGCTCCTCATACGAATTTGTGGGTAGAAAGTGGATTTAAAAACTTGAAAGCATGAATCAAATCCAGTAGTTCCTGTTGGTGACAATCCGATAGTCATAAACGGGTCAAGTTTGCTGTTGACGCTTGCTTTGTTTTTTGTCAGTCTGGGCCTATGCCCAGACCGTTAAGAATTGAAGA
>CAYWDJ010000156.1:0-3521 GCA_964457005.1 uncultured Planctomycetia bacterium | reverse complement strand
GGGTGTTGATATCGTTCAGGTTAAAAACAAGAACGGCAAGGTCGACCTTAAAAAACTTTGTAGAGAACTTGCGAAAAAAGATCTTCTTAATGTTCTGGTAGAGGGTGGAGGCCATTTGATAGGCAGTATGCTTGATGCAAAGATGGTTGATGAAGTCATCATTTATATTGCTCCTAAGATACTGGGCGGCCCGTACTCTTCAATAAAGGGGATGGGTGTCGCGAATATAAAGAATGCCGTAAAGTTGAAGGATATGGTAGTCGAGCCTTCCGGGGAAGATATTGTAATAAAGGGCAGGTTGTAATGTTTACGGGTATTGTAGAGGACAGAGGTATCATTAAAAGCATATCAAGAGGCAAAGATGCTGTTGAACTTGGTGTCACATGCCGAAACATCTGGGACGATCTTAGGGGCGGTGACAGTATAGCGGTCAACGGGGTTTGTCTCAGCGTTACAAAAATGAAAGACGCCCTGTACTTTGATGTCGTTAAAAACACTTATGAGCTTACCGGTCTCAAAAGACTTAAAAAGGGAGACAAGGTGAACCTGGAAGGGGCTCTTAAAATGGGGCAGGCTTTGGGCGGTCATATTGTATCCGGACATGTAGACGGGGAGCGCAAGATAAGGAATAACTACAGGACCCTAAAGGGATGGACGCTTGATATAGAGATGACTCCGGAAGATGAAAAGTATCTGGTGGCTAAGGGGTCAGTAGCTATAGATGGTATAAGCCTGACGGTCGGAGAGATACTTAACGGTGCTTTCAGGGTCTTTATAATACCTCACACATTAGAGAACACTACGTTGGAAGGGCTCAAGAAAGGGGACTTTGTTAACATTGAGTTCGATGTTATGGGTAAATATTCCGCTAAACAGACGCAAAGGTCTTCCATTACTGAAGATACACTCCGGAATAAAGGTTTTATCTAATTTCTTGACTCCGTATTATTATAATGATAATATAACCACAATTAACGCTATTACATCAGTCGGGGCGTAGCGCAGTCTGGCAGCGCGCCACGTTCGGGACGTGGAGGCCCTGGGTTCGAATCCCAGCGCCCCGACCATTTTAGCTAAAGCTAAAATGTAAGACTAATTCTGTATGATTATACCTTGAAATTAGTCGTACTATTTACTCGTCAGTTGGTATGAAAAAGAGTTTTTCAACCAACTTCCTCGGAAATAGTTCCGGGCCGCTGGGGTAGGCATGTAAACTGACTTGAGATCCCAGCGCCCGACCGTTGAAGCGAAAACTAAAGTGCAAAACTAGTGTAAGGTGATAATAGCGACGAATTAGTTTTACTATTTACTCGTCAGTCGGATCGGAAAAGGGTTTTCCCCCCGGCTTCCTCGTAAATAGGTCCGGGCCGCTGGGGTAGGCATGTAGACTGACTTAAGATCCCAGACCCCGACCAATTTAGCTAAACTAAACTACATATTCCAGCCATGAGCCAAGAGCAGAGCATTCATATTATCTATAGCGGTTCCGTACAGGGGGTAGGGTTCCGTTTTGCAGCCGAATCCGTAGCGCGCAGAATAGGGGTGTCTGGATATGTCAAAAACCTGCCTGATGGATCAGTTGAGACGGTCTGTGAAGGGACTAAAGTCCAACTCGATGATTTTTTAAAAGATATGGAGACACGAATGGATGGGTATGTACGAAATGCTAACGTGTATTGGCAGCCCGCGACCGGCAGGTATAACGGTTTTGAAATAAGATTTTATTAAATGAAAGTTGTTATAATAAGCGACGTGCATAGTAATCTTGAGGCTCTCAAGGCGGTCATTGATACTTTTCCGGTAGATGACGTCGCAAAGATTATTTCTGTCGGGGATACGGTCGATTACGGAGCTGATCCTAACGAATGTATCGAAATAGTAAGGGATATTGCCGATATTAATGTTCTGGGGAATCATGATGCTGCTGTTCTTAGCAGGATCGATACGGAATCCTTTAACGAAAATGCAAGAACTTCTGATCTTTGGACAAAGGAAAATATATCGCCGTCAGGGTTGGACTACTTGAATGGTCTGAAACTTATTGGGAGAGTGGACAATATGACCATTGTTCATGGCACGCTGCATTCTCCCGAAGAGTTTCTGTATTTAACAAGTGCGGCCGGTGCTATGCACACATTTAATCTGCTTGAGACAAAACTATGTTTTGTAGGGCACTCGCATAGACCCGGAATATTCGTCTTGCGCGATGGTAAGGTTATTGAGAGGGATATCGCCAGAATAACTTTGGAGGATGCCGACAGTTATATCGTGAATGTCGGCAGTGTCGGACAGCCGAGGGATCATGACCCCAGAGCTTGTTATTGTGTTTATGATACAGAGAAAAAAGAAATAGAACTTAGAAGAGTAGAGTATGACGTAAAAACTGCCCGGGACAAGATCATCAAGGCCGGACTCCCCAAAAGGTTAGGGGACAGGCTTCTAAAGGCCGAGTAGGAACAGGGGGATTAAATGAAATATTATGGATTTAGAGTTTTAGCGGCTGTCATTCTGTCGGTTGCGATGATGTCGGGTTGTGCCGATCTTAAGAATAAGTTCGTTCGAAAGAGTAAAGATGAAAAGCCGACCTATAAAAAGTACCAGTCGGTTAAGGAGTATAATGTAAAGCCCAGCATGAAACTGTACACGAAGAGATATACATATTGGAAAAGTTGGCACCGTGAACTTCTGGATGTTCTTCCCGACAGCAATAAGAAGAAAAAGATCACCGCGATCGAGCAGGAAATATCCAATCTTATTGACATGCAGAACATGCTTATTGAGGAGAAATCAGTAAGTATCCAGAAGTATGTAGATGAGCTTTCTGCCATAGAAATACAGTTTAAAAAAGGGCCTATAACTTCAGGGCAGGAGGTCCGGGTACGTAGGAAACTCGAGACCCTGGGAAGACAGATAAAACTGCATTATAGTTACACAAAGGTTGGGGATGACATAGCAGATGAATTCAGGTCCGATCGGAACCTTGAAAGTGAGCCTACGGATGAGTAGTTTGGAATTTAAAACATTCGTGTTAGGGCCGTTGGCGACTAACTGTTACCTTGCATGGGATCCCGCGATGAAGAAAGCAGTTTTGATAGATCCGGGCACATTTGATCCTGCCATAAAGAAATACATAGACGACCAGAAACTTGATGTGATAGCTACAATTAATACTCATGGTCATGCTGATCATATCATGGGCGACACTGCGTTTGGTTATCCGGTAATGATCCACGATTTCGATGAAGACTGCCTGCAGGATCCCAGCAAGAACCTTTCGTACTTAATGCATGAAGCAGTTCAAGATGTGGAAGTCCTGAAGATTCTGAAAGATGAAGATATTATTGTCGTGGGAGAGGCGAAACTCGAGGTGATCCACACCCCGGGACATACACCCGGAGGTATATGTTTAAAATGTGGGAAGATCCTTTTTAGCGGTGACACGTTGTTTTTTGAAGGAGTTGGACGCACGGATCTTCCGGAGGGAAGTCTTCATGCCATAGTAAGGTCCATAAAAGAAAAAC
>CAYWDJ010000155.1:0-3537 GCA_964457005.1 uncultured Planctomycetia bacterium | reverse complement strand
GGGAACGGTATACAAGAATTACATATATAAGTTTCAAATGGAGTTTGCCGGGAGTGATTATGCGTTTGAAGATGTTTATATGGGCATCAAGAATTTGCCGTATGCCGGAACAATACGAGCAGGGCATTTTGACGAACCTTTTTCTTTGAACCACACGACCAGCAACAAATATGTTACTTTTTTGGAAAGGCCGCTTCCTGACGCGTTTTTCCCCGGGAAGAATCTTGGTGTTATGGTCAACAATACGGCCTTTGATGAGAGGATGACCTGGGCTGCCAGCGCATTTTTCGAGACCGACAGCCATGTAAGGGCCCAGTCGAACGACATGAATTTTTCCCTTCGTACCACGGGCCTCCCGTATTATGAGGAAGATGGGAAGAAGTTGATTCATCTGGGATTTGATTACTGTTTCAGGAATCCGGAAGAGACTATCAGGTACCGGCAAAGGCCGGAAGCTCACCTGGTTCCTTATTTTGTCAATACCGGTGATATCGAGGCGAAGCACGCAAATCAGTTGGGGTATGAAGTGGCCGGAGTGTACGGCCCGTTTTCGGCCCAGGCAGAATTTATCCATTCATATGTAAGAAAAACAACGGGTCCGATGTATGCCCATTTCTATGGTATTTACGGACAGGTGAGTTATTTTATAACCGGGGAAAGCAGGCCGTATAAAAGATCTACCGGAGCTTTTACCCGGGTTATACCGAAGAACAACTTTTCCATTAAGGACGACACTTATGGGGCATGGGAGATAGCTGCCAGATTTTCCCATCTCGACCTTAACGACACAGATGTGAGAGGCGGAATAATGTCGGATGTTACTCTGGGGCTGAATTGGTACTTGAACCCTAATATGAAAATAATGGGAAACTATATACATTCACACCTTAACGGTCAGGGTAACGCAGATATGTTTACGACGAGGTTCCAGGTAGACTTCTAATAAAAAAAGGAGACGAGCATGGCTATCATCCTTACTGTTGATGATGAACAACATATACTGGAGATCATAACCAAGTACCTTACTAAAAAGGGGTATGATGTAAAAGCCTGTCTTGGCGGAGAGGAAGGTCTTGCATTCCTGGAATCCGGAGAGCATTTTGATGTAGCGATTTTAGATATGAAGATGCCTAAGGTGGACGGAGCGACATTATTTAAATATATCCGGGGTAGGGATGCGAATATCCCGATAATTATTGTAACAGGATCTTTGGGTCAAAAGAGCAAAGAACTGAAGCCCGATGTTTTTATGGTTAAACCGATTGACCTGATAAAACTGCAAGAGGAAATTGATAGGATGATTAAGGATGGGTGACAAAGAACTCAAAAGAGAATTAAGGCTCCTGGACGTTTTCTGTATAGCGACCGGCGCTATGATAAGTTCCGGTCTTTTTATTTTGCCGGGGCTTGCCCATGCACAAGCCGGCCCGGCAGTTATAATATCGTATTTTATCGCCGGTTTGCTGGCTATGACCGGGATGCTCAGCCAGGCCGAACTTGTTTCAGCTATGCCAAAAGCCGGAGGCACTTACTTTTACGTGGCACGGAGCATGGGGCCCGCGCTTGGCACTATTGACGGGCTTTTGACATGGCTATCTATCTCGCTTAAAAGTTCTTTCGCGCTTGTCGGTATGGCTGCTTTTGCGGGGCTTATTGTTGATGTGAATGCCCGGTTGGTGGCCGCTTTGTTTTGCGGGTTTTTTGTGATATTGAATTTGGTAGGGATCAAAGGGGCGGGCAGGCTTCAGGTCGGTCTAGTTGTTGTCCTGTTAGCGCTCCTGGGAGTATACGTTACCAAAGGTGTGCCTGCCGTAGATTATTCTAATTTTTCACCTTTTGTTCCATACGGTTGGGCCACCGTGTTTTCGACGGCGGGATTTGTATTTGTTTCTTATGGAGGACTTCTAAAGGTAGCAAGTGTTGCTGAAGAGGTCAAGGATCCGGGCAGGACGGTTCCTATCGGAATGATCTTGTCGCTCATAGTTGTTCTGGCATTATACTCGCTTGTAGTTTTTGTAACCTCCGGAGTTCTTGGTAATACTGCCCTGGATAATTCACTTACTCCTCTTTCAGATGCTGCAAAAATGTTTATGGGTAGATGGGGCGTTATAGCTTTGAGTCTTGCTGCTATACTTGCCTTTATTTCAACGGCTAATGCTGGCATAATGTCCGCTTCGCGGTATCCGCTTGCACTTAGCCGCGATAGTCTTCTGCCTCCGGCATTGTCTAGAATAAACAAAAAATTTGGGACCCCTCATGTGGCTATAATCTTTACTGGGGTTATTATGTTGGTGGCATTATTTCTGGACCTGGGAGCTTTGGTCAAGATAGCTTCCACGGTTCTTATTTTCACATTTATTTTTTCATGTCTATGTGTCATTGTTATGCGCGAAAGCGGCCTTCAGAATTATCAGCCTCGGTTCAAAGCCCCGTTTTATCCCTGGATACAAGTTCTGGGTATTCTTGGTTCGTGGTTGTTGGTTATTAACATGGGCAAGGAAGCAATACTTCTTGTGTCTCTTCTTTTTACGGCAGGTTTTGCTGTGTACTGGTTTTATGGCAGGCAAAGGGGTAAAAAGGATTTTGCTCTTCTGCATCTTATAGAAAGAATAGCCGCCAGGGAACTGGTTGATGTATCTCTTGAATCTGAGCTTAAGGAGATTATAAGGGAAAGAGACGCTATCAAGAAGGACAGGTTTGACGGGATAATTGAAGAGTGTGTAACCATGGACCTGGATAAGGAGATGCCGGCCTCCGAATTCTTTAATATAGTTTCGGAGAAGATATCGGATAGAACGGGAGTAAGTCAGTACTCTGTAATGAAACTCTTAATGGACAGGGAAGAAGAAGGAACAACTGTTCTTGCGACCGGGCTTGCTATTCCGCATATTATAGTCGAGGGCGAAAATATCTTTGATATCATGCTCGTGAGAAGCAAGAAAGGCATCATTTTTCCGGGAGCTGAATCAAAGGTGCATATGGTCTTTGTTATTGCGGGTAGCCGGGATGAAAGGCCGTTTCACTTATTGGCTCTTTCAGCGATCGCTCAGATAACTGAAGATAAGGGTTTTGGCGAAAGATGGATGAAGGCAAAAGATGAAGAGGCCCTTAAACACATTATCCTCCTCGCTCAGCGCAAAAGAACCTCGTAATCCAAATTAGTTACCACAATACGAACTTAAGCCACTATCCCAACAGATCCCTGAACTCTAGTTTATGGCTATAAAAGATATGTGGGTGCTTTCGTAGGGGCATCACTTATTTACTATCCCCAAAGATCCCTGTACTCTAGTGCCTCGTGGGAAAGAAGGAGTTGGCAGTGTTCCCAGCGAGTTCCGCAAGCGGCAAGCCCCACTTACTCGCCTAACAGATTCCTGGACTCTAGTTTATGGCTATAAAAGATATGGGGTGCTTCCGTAAGGGCATCACTTGCTTACTATCCCCAAAGATCCCTGTACTCTAGTGCCTCGTGGGAAAGAAGGAGTGGGCAGTGTTCCCAGCGAGTTCCGCAGGCCAAAGGCCGAGGACTGTTTGAGC
>CAYWDJ010000154.1:0-3537 GCA_964457005.1 uncultured Planctomycetia bacterium | reverse complement strand
CTTTAGGAAAGATAAAGGAAGTCGGTGGTCCTGTTAAAGGATTTGACGATAACTGGTCTGTCGATAATCTAAGAGGCTGGATGAAAAAAAATTCAAACGCCACTTTAAACGGAAAAGCTCAGATACTTGACCGGGAGATACACCAAAAGGGTTTGGAAGTAGAATGCGCGGTTTTGGCCAGCAGTGTAGTGCAGGATTTAATGATGACATCCAGGGAGGCTGACGATAAGGAACTGCTTAAAACTATGGGTATCATTTATGATATTTTGAAACACAATCGTGAAATTCTTGTAGATCCGAACGGGCCAGAGGGAAAGTTGCTTAAAGAGAGAGGGCTCGTACCTCGGAGCGAAGAAGAAAAATATGCGCTTGAGAAAGTATTTAATGGGATCGAGAGCGCCGATACTCGGGAATTTAAGAAGTTAGCGGAAACGTATGCGAAAATGGAGAGAGGGCTTTTGCATTTTAAAAGGCCTGAAGAAAGAGAAGTGTTCTTAAATGTACTTTTTGTAAGGATCGCCCTGTTCCTGGCCTCTATAAAGAACTTGCCCCTTGAAGATTTTTTAGAGGCTGTAGATGAAAATCGCGTGTTGGTAAGGGCCAATGAGTTTCTTCTGATCCTTCCCGAGGAATACAAGGATGAGGAAGACCTGGACAGAATAGAGGAGATAATTTTTGAGGTGGCTCCCCAGATAGAGCAGTCGGAGTCGAGTAAGATTTTTCCTGAAGACCTGCTGTCCCGTCTAAATGAGCGATCAACTGGGCAGGATGATATAGACAGGATAGTGAAAGTATTCCAGCGCATAGGAAGACGAACGGCGACAACGGATTTTCTAAGGAGAACAGAGCAGCTCACATATATGCTTGAGAATGTTGATTATGTCGATGACAAGGGCGTAGAGGGGATCGAAAATTTTCTAAAAACAATGGAGAGAGAGTCCAAGTATTATGAGGAGGACCTAAGGGCGAGGATTCGGAGACAGTTTAGTGTGGTTCGCAGTCTTATTCGGGAAAAGAACTATGACAAAATGCGAGTCAGGTCGTATTCTCAAGATCCTGATGATGTCGTCGGTGCGGCAACACAGGCCTCTACGTCATCAGCCGACACTTCATTTCTTTCCCAGTTCAAAACGAAGCCACTAGGAGAAATGAACAGCGAGATAATAGCAGACGGTCTTGTTATGCAGGGGGCTGTAACCGGTGTCAATTCAAAGGATAAGGTCAGGCAAATGCTTTTCCGGAGCGGTAACTGGAATTATTCTACGCTGGAGGGGGAAGGAGTGACGCATGCAAGTTTTACGGCGATAAGCGGACAAGATGAAGGAGAATATTTTTATATATCACGGTTTGGTAAGAAACCCATTTTTTCGGACAGGCTGGATAGAGTTCTTAATGTTTCAGAAAACATATTGAGCGGCAGTGCCGGTCTGGAGGACCTGAATGGTCGGATTCGCAGCGCAATGGGGGACGGTTCTGGGTTCAGGATGTTCTTTGGGTCGACTACAGGATATTTTGAAGTTGTTGATATCCCTAAAAATATTGGAGAGACTTTTAAGCATACTATAGAAATAACCATACTTACAGACGATTACCGGCCATTGAGTGGGCTCGAACTGACCCCAGAAGAATTGGATGTTATAAGGTCGTACATTGATGATGTAGGGGTGTCCAAGGTGGATATTTCAATAATAGGTATTGGCCAGATAAAGAATGTTTTCACTGAAGGAAGCAGTCAAACACAGCAAGAGAAAAAAGATATACAAAGGTTATTCCTGAGTTTGTATCGAGAGGATATTCAGGTTGTCGGTGATAGCATGGTAGGGGATGATGCGGCTATCGTGCAGGATCTAAGAAATTTTGAAGTGTCGTATATAAAGGAGCTGATAGCTTTAACCAGTGAATTGGAAGAGGACGTGTCAGGGGTGAGTGAAGAAGAATTCCAATCCATGATACTCACAGAAGATGAGGAGATTGAACTTGGTACTCTGCAGGAAACACTTAGTGAGGTGCGGGGAAAACTCCGTGGAATAAAAATCCGTTTGAACCGGAAAAAAGAAGTTTTGGAAGAGGAAGGACGGAAGCTAAAGGCTGAATATGATTTTATCGGAGAAGAGGAGCAGATAGACGCAATGGTTCCTGAGGAAGACAAACCCGGGTTCCTGGAAGCAAGGAAAAGCGAATATGAGTCGTGGCGTAAGGATTATTTGATGCGTTTGGGTGAGATTGAAGAAGCTTTTGCCACTCTTGAGGAACCTGCAAAGATCAAGGCAGATCTTGAAGAAAGAGTCAATGGACTCAAGGGGAGACGCGAAAGGGTTGATGAGATTGTTAGTAACTCAAGGTTGATGGAACTGGTATTGAAAAAGATAGAAGACGCGCAGTTTTCTATCTTCCAGGGGGTTGAAGCTAAAGGCCGTAACTTTGCGCTTATTCCGGGAGTTGTTATTGATAAGAGATACCGTATAAAAGAGAAGATAGGAGAGGGCGGGTTTGGCGCTGTATACAGGGTGTATGATATAAGGACCAAGCGAGAGGCCGCCATAAAAATAGTTCTTCCGAAAAAAGTTTTCCAGTCGGGACAATCGGAAAAAGAAGAAGTTCTGAGGCTCTTTGACCAGGAGGTAACTCTTACCCAGAGACTTGGTTCCGAGGGAAGGGCTTCAGTCCCGCTTGTAGGAGACAGGGGAACTTATCTTGGAGTACCATATTTTGTCATGACACTTGAAAGAGGACGCACTCTTGAAGAGATCCTGAAGGACCTCAAGTCCGGAAGGACGCGCCTTGACCCAAGATCGATCTCTATACTCATGCACGTCATATCAAGGGCGGTTTTAACCGTTCATAATGCCGGTGTCATAATAAGGGACCTCAAACCGGCCAACATAATGATACCTGTAGACGAGAACGGTATGATCAAATTTCCTCCGGCGAGTTTGACGGGTGCCGACATCTTCCAGAGCAGTGAATACCGGGAACTTTACAATGGTACGCGTATTCTGGATATGGGTATAGCCGTAGAGGGTAAATGGAAGGACCAGGAAAGGGATATTGTGGCGTATAGGTCAGAGTATGAAAGGGGAGAAACTGATATCGGACCGGGAACATTGGAATACATGCCGACAGAAAGGTTTCTTGATAACAAAACTCCCATTGATGGTACTTCTGACAATTATGCCCTGGGTGTAATATTCTACCAGCTTTTATCATATGTTTATCCACTTGGTGAAAGCGCGGTGAGCAATCAGCGCATTGTAGTCTGGCATATGGGGGAAAATGCCCCGGCATTATTAAGGGGGGTTATAGATCTAGAAAATGAAAAATTAAAAGAGAGTAGGAAGGTGGCACGTACGGAACTAGAGGCCATTGAAAAAGGGTTAACAAAAAAATTAGCGGCGGTTACAAAAAAAGGCGTAAGGGTCATGGTCGTTGAAGATCGTCTTTATTGGCATCGGGATGTTATGGAGGAAGACGTGTTGCGGGAAAGGCTAAGGATGATTGATCCGGACATGGCCATAGAAGATGAAGACGCTATTGTAA
>CAYWDJ010000153.1:0-3561 GCA_964457005.1 uncultured Planctomycetia bacterium | reverse complement strand
AATGCTTCTCTTGTTGAAGAGCTCAATAAGCTCGGAGGAGAGTCTTTTGGTATAAGCGGAAAAGAGAATAACATGATACAGGCGGAGAAAAGGGAAGGGCCGGATCTCGGGTATGTTGGAAAGGTATCATCGATAGATACTACTATACTTAACAGGCTTATTGACACGAATATCATTCCTGTAATTTGTCCGGTGGGTAAGGGTAAGGATAATAAGCTGTACAATATCAATGCCGATGAAGCCGCCTCGAATCTTGCTATCTCCCTCGAAGCTGAAAAATTCGTTGTCTTGACCAACGTGAGGGGCGTAATGAAAGAGAAGGATGCTCCGGAATCGTTGTTTCATTCTATAACGATGGAGACAGCTAATCATCTTATGGATACGGGTGTTATTGAAGGCGGGATGGTTCCCAAGATAAAGTCATGTCTTCATGCTCTCAGGGGAAAGGTCAATAAATCGCATATAGTGGATGCGCGTCTTACTCATGCGCTGCTGCTTGAAATATTTACCGATAAGGGTATCGGAACTGAAATCATACACGGGTAGGAGATAATGGACATTAAAGAAGTAAAAAAATTATATGGGGAATATGTTCTCCCAACGTACTTTTACCAGGATATATGCCTGGTAAAGGGAGAGGGGATATGGGTAGAAGACTCAGAGGGAAAGAAGTATCTTGATTTTTTTCCGGGATGGGCCGTAAGCGGTTCAGGCCACAGGCATCCAAAGGTGATAAGCAGGATGGCCGAACAGATGAAAAAGATACTCCATGTGTCCAATAATTTTTATAACGAATTACAGGGACAGCTGGCGAAAAAAATAGTCGACAATTCTTTCCCGGGTAAAGTGTTCTTCGGTAATAGCGGTGCGGAAGCTAATGAAGGTGCTATTAAGCTGGCGCGGAAGTACGGTAATCCTGAAAGGTATGAGATCATAACCATGGAATCTTCATTTCACGGAAGGACGTTGGCAACACTTACCGCGACAGGCCAGGAAAAGGTTAAAAAAGGTTTTGCCCCGTTACCTGAAGGTTTCAAGCATATACCTTTTAATGATATAGCAGCATTTAAAGCCGCTATAACAGACAAGACAGTTGCTGTAATGCTTGAACCTATCCAGGGAGAAGGCGGCATCAATGTCGCTACCCAGGAATATATGTCCGAACTGGGAAGGATATGTAAGGAAAAGGATATACTGCTTATCCTGGATGAAGTGCAGACATGCATGGGCAGAACAGGTGAGATCTTTGCTTACAAGCATTATGATGTTGAGCCTGACGCTATGACTCTTGCAAAGTCTCTGGGCGGGGGAATGCCTATTGGTGCGATGGTAGTCAACCAAAAGCGTCTGGATGTCCTTACGGCAGGAACTCATGCCTCGACTTTTGGAGGCAGCCCTATAGTTTGTTCCGCGGCACTTGGTGTTTTTGAAGCCATAGAAGAGGAGGGGCTTCTTGAGAACGTAGGCGAGATGAGTGAATATCTGGTAGGCAAAATAAATGAATTGAAAGAACGGTCCGGCCTTATAGGTGAAATAAAAGGCAAGGGACTGATGATTGGGGTTGTGCTTAATAAGACCGACGCATCAAGTATAATTGAAGAATGCGCAAAAGAAGGACTCTTGATCAATTGTACCCAGAACAATATTTTAAGGATAATGCCGCCATTGACGGTAACTAAAGAAGAGATCGATATGGCTATCGAGAAATTGGAAAAAGCCCTGGAGAAAATATGAAAAATAAAGATCTGATAACATTGAGGGATCTCTCTGCAAAAGAGATCTATAGTATTTTGAAACTTGCGAAGAAACTCAAGAAGAAGCCCTTGATGAAAAAGGGTATCTATAAGGATAAGACTCTCGCGCTTCTTTTTCAGAAGCCCTCAAACCGTACAAGGATATCTTTTGAGGTCGCGATGGTACATCTCGGTGGATATGCTCTTTACCTTAGCCCGCAGGAAATAAAAATGGGTACAAGGGAATCCGCGAAAGACGTGGCCAAGGTTATTTCCAGGTATGTCGATTGTATCGTACCGCGTGTTTTCTCGCATAATGATATAGAGGAAATGGCCAGGTATTCAGACGTTCCTGTAATAAACGGACTTTCAGACCTGGCGCATCCATGTCAGGGTTTGACGGACATTTTTACTATCATGGAGAAGAGGAAAGGTTTTCGCAGGACATCTGTTGCTTATGTGGGAGATGGGAACAATGTGCTTAACTCGCTCTTGTTCGTATGCGCAAAAACAGGGGTTAACCTTAGGGTTGCCGCTCCCGAGGGATATTTGCCCGACCCGGAGATCTTTGAGGAGGCTTCAAGCATAGCGGCAAAGAATAAAGCCGTATTTGAGATATTTTCTGATCCTAAAGAAGCCGTCAAGGGTTGTGATTTTGTTTATACCGATGTCTGGGCAAGTATGGGGCAGGAAGAAGAGAAGGAAAAACGGTTGCGGGACTTTGAAGGATATCAGGTTAATGATGCCCTGATGAGGTTTGCAAATAAGGATGCCATGATAATGCATTGTTTGCCGGCACATCGAGGAGAAGAGATCTCAGATGTGATAGACAGTAAAAGTTCAATAGTTTATGACCAGGCGGAGAACAGGATGCATGTTCAGAAAGCGATATTGTTAAAGTTTTTAGGAAAAGCGTAGAAAGCTGTAAGTTGTAAGAATGATCTATAGCTTAAAGCTTATAGCTTATAGCTAAAACAAGGAGATATAAGATGGCTAAAAAGAAAGTAATTCTTGCTTATTCAGGAGGGTTGGACACCTCAGTTATTATTAAGTGGCTTATGGATCGTGACTATGAAGTTATTTGCTACATGGGGGATGTAGGACAGGGTGCTGATACTACAAGCGGAAAGAAAAGGGCTCTTCAGATAGGCGCCAAGAAATGTATAGTCGGAGATCTGAAAGAAAGGTTCATTAAGGACTACGTTTTCAGGGCTCTTAAGGCAGGAGCATTGTATCAGGGTAAATATAACTTGGCAACGGCGCTGTCAAGGCCGATAATAGCCGAAGCCATGGTGGATGTGGCAAAAAAAGAAAAAGCGACAGCTATTGCCCATGGATGTACAGGCAAGGGGAACGACCAGGTAAGGTTTGAGGTGACATTCCATCTCAAAGCGCCCAAACTTGAATGCATTGCTCCGGTCAGAGAATGGGAACTTACAACCAGGGAATCAGAGATAGATTATGCAAAAAAGCATAAGATACCAATAGAACAGACCAAGAAAAAACTATATAGCATAGATCTTAACCTGTGGGGAATAAGTGTTGAGGGTGGAAAGCTGGAGGATCCGTGGTTTGAAGCTACCCCGGACACGTATATTACGATAGTACAGCCGGAGAAAGCTCCCAATAAAGCCGATTATGTTACGGTATCTTTTGATAAAGGTATCCCGGTCGCAGTGAACGGCAAAAAAATAGCACCGGAACAGCTCATTATAAAACTCAATAAGCTTGGAGCTAAACATGGTGTGGGGCGTGTGGACATGGTAGAGGATCGTCTTGTAGGAATTAAGTCAAGGGAGATATACGAGGCACCTGCATCCGAGATGCT
>CAYWDJ010000152.1:0-3573 GCA_964457005.1 uncultured Planctomycetia bacterium | reverse complement strand
GGATAAGCGCCTGTCGACATATAATAACTTTCTAGAGCGGCTTGCAATGCCGCAAGCTCACTTTTCGCCTGAGAGATATTCCCGGAAGTTTTAACACCAAGAACATTAGGTATAGCTATGCCGACCAGGATAGCTATCAGCGCCACAACGATCATGATCTCAACCAGAGTAAACCCTTTCTTCATATCCACACTGCCTTTTTATGTACTTTTCCTTATTTTTCCGGAGTCACCATGCCCCTATTAATTCATTACATCAACCATACTGAACATTGGTATCAACATCGATGCCATGATCAATCCGACCATGCCCCCCATTATAATGAGAAACAACGGTTCAATAACAGTTGTCAGTTTTTTTATCGTATACCCTACAGATGAATCATAAAAATCAGCTACTTTCTCGAGCATGCCTTCTAAATTCCCGGTTTCTTCCCCCACCGATATCATCTGTATGATATCAACCGGAAGTCCACCGCTTGTCATAAGATAATCCGAGATTTTTGAACCCTTTTCAACGGCGTCCCTTATATTCATTATGACCCGGCTGAGGATTGCGTTCTCTACAACATCCTTAGTCATATCCAATGCCTGCATGATCGGAACCCCGCTTGCTATCAAAATGCCAAGTGTTCTCGTAAAACGAGAGATGGCTGATTTTGTTATAATTGCTCCTAATACAGGCACCTTGGATTTAATCTTATCAAGATTATACTTACCCTTTTCCGTATTCGCGTAATAGCGGATACCATAACGAATACCAACAAAGAAAATAGCCCATAAGTACCATGTGCTTTTTATCATAGTTCCAAGACCGACCATCAACGTAGTGATTATCGGAAGCTCCACATCAGCTTGTATGAACATCTGTGTAAATTGCGGAAGTATGAATGTCACCAAGAAAAGAATGACACCTATACCACAAGTGAAAAGCACTATCGGATAAAATAACGCGCCTTGAACTTTTTGCCTAAGCTCAAGTTCCTGTTCAAAATATTGACCGTATTTAGCTATCAACACGTCCAGTTTTCCGCTAGCTTCACCCGCCTTTGCAAGCTGTATGAAAAGATTAGGAAATACTTGTGAGTGTTTCTCAAGTGATTGTGAAAGACTATCTCCAGCCTCGACACCCCGAGCAACACTTCCAATAGTTTCTTTTAATTTTTTATTTTCGGTCTGCCCACCCAATATGTTCAAACTATTCAATAATGGAACACCGGCATTGATCATATTGGAAAACTGAACATAGAACATGATCATATCCTGAGTGCTAATTTGTTGAAATCTTTCGAGTATGGATTCCCCCTTGGTCGCACCTCGGGATTCTGAAACCTGTGTTGTCATATGCCCCATAGCGCTCAATTTATTCACAAGGGCACTCTTGCTCTCAGCTGCCATAGTTCCACTAAGCAACTTACCCATTTTATCCCGCGCTTTGTAACTATATGTCGGCATTATTCCTCCTCTGCCACTCGCAGAACTTCCTCAACCGTCGCGACACCCTGCATAACTTTCTTGATACCATCTGCTTTAAGAGATATCATTCCCGCTGAAAGGGCCTCTTTTCTTATCTCTTCCGATGACGCTTTTCTAAGCATCATATTGCGTATCTCATCATTCGGTACCATCAACTCATAAATACCAACTCGTCCTTTATAGCCGGTATTTTTGCATTTGTCACACCCTTCTCCTTTGTAGAATTCCGTATCCAGTCCCGGATCAAGTCCTATGTCCGCAAGCTCTTCTTTCGATGGTTTATACTTCTTTCTACAATCGGGACATATTGTCCTAATAAGTCTCTGCGCTAAAACACCTATAATCGAAGAAGAAACGAGAAATGGTTCAACCCCCATATCTATCATTCTGGTAACAGCTCCCGGCGCGTCATTTGTATGAAGTGTGGAAAAAACAAGGTGTCCTGTAAGCGCGGCCTGAATAGCAATCTCCGCGGTCTCACCATCTCTCATTTCTCCTACCATTATCACGTCGGGGTCCTGACGCAGTATAGAACGCAGTCCGTTTGCGAAGGTTAGATCCACTTTTGGATTCACTTGCATCTGCCTAATACCTTCAAGCTTATATTCAACAGGATCTTCAACAGTTATGATGTTTTTTTCTACCGAATTGATCTCGTTCAGTGATGCGTACAATGTCGTACTTTTTCCGCTACCCGTTGGTCCGGTCACCAAAACTATTCCATGCGGCCGGGTTATAAGTTTCTTGTAAATTGAAAGCATGTCCTTTGAAAACCCCATATTCATAAGCCCGATAAGAGCCGATGAAATATCCAAAAGACGTAATACAACATTCTCCCCGTATACCATTGGAAGCGTCGAAACACGAACATCAATTTCTTTGCCTTTAATATTGACCGTAAACCTACCATCTTGTGTTCGGCGTCTTTCCGCTATATCAAGGTTCAACATTATTTTTATTCTTGAAATTATAGCACCCTGTAAATGTTTCGGAGGAGGAGATATCTCACGAAGAACCCCGTCTACCCTTATTCTGATCTTCAATGCCTCTTTTTCCGGTTCGATATGAATGTCACTAGCCCCCTCATTGGCGGCTTCGAGAAGAATAAGATTGACGATTTTAATAACCACGGGTTCTTCTCCGATATCCTGGAGTTTCTCCACATCCAGCTCTTTACCTTTCTCAAGACTCATCACGTCATCATCTATAGACTTTACGAGATCCTCCATGCTTCCCTTGGCGCCATAATATTCATCAAGCGCTTTTTTGATCTCGGTTTCCGTGGCCACAGCCGGTTCAACAGTAAGATTTGTTCTCATTCGAATCTCATCAAGAGCAAAAATGTTCCATGGATCTAACATGGCGCATGTGATATGTTTACCTACTTTTATAACTGGAATAAGTTCATATTTGCGGGCAAGCTCTTCAGAAATAAGGTCTATTGTTTCCGGATCGATCAGGTAGTTATCCAACTCTATTCTTGGGAGTTTAAGCTTATTACTTAAGAACGCCACAAGATCTTCTTCCTCAATCAGCTCCATTCTAACAAGAACCTTTCTCAAGCGTATACCAAGGCGTTTTTCTTCCGTCTTCGCTTGCACTAGCTGTTCAGCTGTGATGATTCCTTCGTCAACCAAACTCTCGCCAAGCGACCTCTTATGTACTGCAGACATACTACCCCCTTTTTACATCCGGTAGATGTTAAATTCTACTCACAATACTTGATGCTAAATACCTATTCAAGCATAGTATACCTGATATATTTGTTAGCGACTATAAAAAATTGTAATAGTTTTATTAAATAAGAATATATACGTATATGAGGAAGGATCAGATCACAATAGTATGTATCGGTTAGATTATTCAGCAAGCTCTACACGAGGATCTTGACGTCTTTCATGTTTCTCAACTAAATCATTAATGGCCTTCGTGAATTGCTCTGGCACATCAACAAATCTGATACCACATTTGTACAGGGATGCCTGTACATAATTACAATAACAGATCTCCCCTTTCACCTGCACTACATCTTCCAGACCAAAGGGGGTTCCGTCTATTTCCATACTGACTATAAGACCTTTGGGGATAAAATGTTTTA
>CAYWDJ010000151.1:0-3633 GCA_964457005.1 uncultured Planctomycetia bacterium | reverse complement strand
TGGCCGTCGAGGCATACTTCCAGGACAGAACGAATGAGCTTGAATCTGTACTTCCCGGCCTATGTCACGCTCTTGGCGAAGCCATAATCAAGGGCAGGAAAGAGGAAGCGATAAAGGATATTTGGGCCGATACTTATGAGACCCGTTATGACATGCTTCTCGCCCAGAGGCCTGAAGATATGAAAGGGAAAGTTACTCCCGAAGCGTTCCGTATGCTTTTGCTTGGAGGAGAAGTCGACGGACAAAAAGTTGAGCCTAAGCTTGTGGTCAGGCCCGTAGGTAATAACGCTGTTGTCATGTACGATACGGCTAATGGCCCGGCGTTCATATCTTTGGCATATGACGGAGAGTTTTACGATATCAATGTTGCTTCCAAGACACAGCGGGACATATTTAAGAGATGGCTTGCAAAGAAAAGAGATCTCAAGGGAGATGAATGGGAAGCCGCTCTTGCGGAGGAAAAGGCAGACAGCAAAGAAAGGGACATAGCCACCATAGTTTCCGAGATAGACAGACTTGATAGTGAGATACAGGGATTGAGGGGCACGATCGCCACGATAGTTGGAGAAAGAGAAAGGCTTATAGACGCAGTTGAAAGGGCCGCCCAGAACCTGCCTGCGCGTATCGCGAGAAATATAACTTCTGCTCAGGCTGATGATATCGAAGGCACCGTTATAGCTTTACTGAATAAATATATAGGAAAGAGAAGTGACAGAGGTCTTGTGGTTCCCGAAGAGTGGGAAATGGATACCGAACTTCGCGGACTGATAAAAGGGATCGTATCTCAGGTTGAAAACAATATTGCCATAAGTGACCTTATAGAAAAGGAAATAGCGGATCTAGATCTTGACGTCGAAGCGGAAGGTGAAGAGACTGTCAGTGACATATACGATGTTGATGTTTTCAGGACCGTTGTGATGGAAACAGTGATGCCGAAAGTTATTGCCGCCCTTCCCGCACAAAGAGCGCTCGTATTTAACAGGGAAATAGAGAAGCTGATCAGGGCTAATCAACAAGTGCTCATGGCGGACGCAATGGGTATAAGAGATGTAATAGAGGCCGCGGAACTCAGGATAGCAGCCCAGGATGAGATAAAAGCTGCTATTGCCGATTGTGACTATCCTGAACGGGCTTCCGAAATGCTGAGGAACGTAAGGCTTGTAGACGAAAAAACAGGCGCGGAAATAAACAATCCCGAGTACATAGTTGACAGCCTTAACGACATGGCTCTTTTTAGCCTTAAGGAAGAACGGATCGCAGAGGACGGGAGAAGATCCTTTGTAGTAACCAATATTAAGAGCGGGCCGATGGCTCTAGGAGCAACACTCCTGTTTGCTATGCCGGCTGCGAATCTTATACAGAGCCTGTTTATGGGGACTAAAGAAACGGTTGCCGGAACTGTTATACAGACTGCCGGGTTCGGAGTTGACAGGCCTTTGATAGTAGCTGTAGTTATATCGCTTATGCTGGCATTCGTTGTTATAACGCTTTTGGATAAGTACACCATTATTTTTCTTAAGAGCACGGAAACGTATTTAAGGCTTGAAGAAGGGAAAACGCCTAAACAAGAAGTGTGGAAACATAGGCGTATTAAGGGAGCCATATGTTTATTCTCACTCATTGCCAGTGTTCTTGTTGCCTCTTTTATGAGAAACGGAAAAGCGGTAGTGGAACAGTTTTCTCTGGCACCTCAAGAACCCGGGAAGGAAGCTCCGGCGATACCCGGTGCTCCCTCTTCTCTCGACGAACTGAAGGGATTCGCCGGCGATGGTGAAGAAAAGGTCTCTGAAGGTCCTGAAGGATCCCTTACGGAAGAAGAGAAGAAGCTCAAAAGGGCAAGTAATTTTATGGGAAATATAGAGGCCAGGGTAAATGCGCTGTCAAAAATAAATAATATGGAGGCGCTTAACTCTGAGTTGACATCTTTACAGTCAGAGATCGAGGCGAACGAAGATATAACCGATAGACGAGCTATTCTATTGGCAAAAGTGGCAGCGGCGAAGAAAAAAGAGACTCCCAGAGTCGAAGAGGAAGAGCTTCTCGCAGCGGTGGAAGGTATTCGCGACACGATAGTGCCTAGGCTTAGGCTGGGCGACAGGGAAAACACCGAAGAAGTGTTGAAAAAACTCACGGAAATATATGTTCCCATAATAAATTTTATATATGTAGGAAAGTCTGACGACTATAAAAGGGGTATTTTGCAAGCTGCTCTTATGATAGATTTGGATGAATCTTATATGGGTAAAGAGGGTATATTCTATTCCGTTCTGAGGGACGGACAGCGTGAGACGCTGGAAAGGGAGAAGGTAAAGACAGCAAAAGGTGAAATAAAGCCCGGGAAAGCTGTTGGATGGGGTCAGATAAATCAAGGGACTTTGGGTGACATAGTGGGGAGAGTCGTTAAAAAGGAGACCAGATTTGAACACCTTATGGCAAGAGTTACCGGACACAGGGTAAGTTGGGAGCTCTTACAGTCATTTACTCCTGCGCAGCTGGGAATGTTCGGCGAAAAGCCCTTAAAGGGAACGCATGCCTGGATGGCAACTGCTAAAGTCATTTATATGGGAGAGCGAAAGTCCGTTGCAGGGAATCCTCCGGGCTGGAATGACAAAGATTATGTTACTAAGTTCGCTAAATGGAAGGCCAGGGTGTGGGGAGCCGGGAAACCGCTTCCGGAGGACAGGCTTAAGGCAAGGTATGACGAGGTTAAAGAGCCTATGGCTATTAATGTAGCACGTTCGTTCACGGCGCCTAGAGATGTGCTCAAAAGATCTCCGGTCATGCTTGACGGGACAGGCGCTACTGAAGCGGGCCGTATTTTTGAGACAAAATTTGATGAGAACGGCAATCTGGACCTTGAAGCTTTGAAGGCGATGGGCCAGGAGGATATAGCTGACATATTGGGTAAAGCTATGGATGCTTCTCTCCTTGATAAAAAGAAGATAAGCGGAAGAAAGTTTTCGCTTGTTACGGGACTCGATAGAATACTTAACGTTAATAACTACGATCGTGGTAATGAACTTTCGATAGAAATGGATATCCAGCTGCTTATAGCCGCCATGGAACTTGGACAGTCTTCCAGAAAGTATGAGACCAATGATTTTGTCGCGGGTCTTGCCTGGGCGATCAATCATGAACTGGGTCACGTGATGCTGGAGAACAGGTCCGGCGATGATAATGCTGAGGAATTGGCCATAATGATGCGCGACGTGCATGATTTTCTTGTGATGGACGAGAAAAGTCAGGCGGCGCTTCTCTGGCTCATGAATACTAGAAATAAGAACCGCATAGACATGACGGATGATGGTACAGCCGGGTTTGACAGAATATTGAAGAAAGCCCTCAAGTCGTATAACGAAGAAAAAGTCTCCGAAGGCGACGTTTTTGATTCCGTTGACGCGGCTAAAAGACATGCCGCCGGTTCTATAAACAGACTTAAATGGTATCTCTCAAAAGCAAATGCCGCTTACCAGAAATCGGGGGATGAACAAAGTATGCCCCTTATCCGCCTTAGCGATAAAGTGGCCAAAGATGCTCAGGGAAGGACTATCCGAAGGAAAGATGACGGTACGCTAGTTGTTGCTGAAAAGAGGGACGGTAAACTTTTTGTAGTAGAAAAGACCGAATCAGGAA
>CAYWDJ010000150.1:0-3661 GCA_964457005.1 uncultured Planctomycetia bacterium | reverse complement strand
ATCGGCCCTAATTTAACGGCGCACGATGTGATAACTACTCTGGGAAAACGCATACCTGAAAACCTGATGCTTATGGGTAAAATGCCAAGGGAAGGTGTTTTGGATGCTATCGCGGCTTCAAAAGCCTTCGTATTGACCAGCAAACATGAAGGTTTTCCACAGGTGGTCCTGGAGGCTATGGCTATTGGGAAACCCGTGGTGGCATCAGCCTATCTGGGCAGCAGGGACATTATCCCGAACGACAGAATAGGGTTTTTGTATGATCCGGGAGATATCGAAGACCTTAAGATCAAGGTTAAGGCTTCCACGGATCATCCTGAAGTGGGGGATAATGCCAGGGAGTGGGTGTCTAACAATTTTAGCTGGAACGACCTGATCAAAAAAATAGACAAATTTTATAAAGGGTAATAATTATGTGCGGCATCGCGGGATATTTATTAAAAAGAACGATAAGCTCTCAGGGTAATAAGATAGACCTTTTGATGGAGCCTTTAAAAAAGAGAGGTCCGGATGATGAAGGTGTAGCTCTGTTGTCTTCTTCGGGAAGAGGCTTCCAGTCATACCGCACCGACTGTACGGTCCCTACCCTGGGAGATAAGTTTCCTCATATAAATAACAAAGAAGCCGTCATCGATCATGACATGGCATTTATTCATACCAGATACTCTATTATAGATCTTTCTGACGGAGGCCATCAGCCCTTTGTTAGTGCTGATGGCAGGATAATAGCGATCTTTAACGGTGAGATATATAACTACCTCGAGCTTAAAGAGGAGCTCTCTGCATCGGGAGTGGCGTTTAAAACGGATTCTGATACGGAAGTGCTTGTTGAAGGCTATGGTAAGTGGGGTGACGCACTCTGGGAAAAAATGAACGGCTTCTGGGCGGTCGCGTTGTACGACACGTCGAAAGAGCAGGTTGTTCTTTCTCGGGACAGGATAGGGGTTGCACCACTGTATTACATGGAGACGGATGAAGGTCTGTATTTTTCAAGCTATATACAGTCACTTCTTAATGTAGAGCCCGGATTCTCTGATATTTCAGGGGATATTGTGGAAGGGTTCCTTCAGACCGGGATCAAAGATCATGATCATATGACCTTTTATTCCCACATAAAAAGTGTTCCCGAAGCTTCATGTGTATATTTAAGGAGAGGTCAGTTTGCTTTTGCCTCAGCTGAAGTGAAAAGTTTCTGGCAACTGCCCAAGACCAGGTTGTCTGCACAAGACATGTCTTTTGAGGATGCCGTAAAGGAATATCGGGATATATTTTTCAAGGCAGTTGAGCTCAGGCTCAGAGCGGATGTAAAAGTTGCTTTTGAGCTTAGCGGCGGCCTGGATTCGTCATCAGTTGTCGCAGCGGCGGCTATTCTGCGGAATAATGACATTACGACCTATACCGCGAAGATAAAAGGTGCGGATGAAGAGCCGTATGCCAGGTCCATTCTGAAAAAATATCCGGTAGATTACCGGGTTATTTCCGGGATAGAAGAGGATTTTACTATAGACTTTGGAACTTTTTCTTCTCTCATGGAAGAGCCCTACGATAATCCAAATGATTATACGCATAACCGTATGCTTGGTGAAATGAAGGCTCAGGGCGTGCATGTCGTGGTAACGGGTGCCGGGGGAGACGAAGTATTTGCAGGGTATGAGGCAAGTTTCTGGCCGAAAGCATATCGTGAGTGGAAAAACATGGGCGGCGCTGATTTCTGGAAAGCAGACTGGTATGAATTCTGTCGGAGGTTCAAGACATTGAAAAGCTCAGGGCACACATTGAAGCACTATCTTGTAGATGCCATCCCGCATTTTGCGAGAGGCGGGAAAAAACATATTGCGGGACAAGACAATGAATCTGGGACGAGTGCGTTTAGGCATTTAGAAGAATATAAAAAAATGACATTTCACGACCAGTCCCTGTATCATTTTAAGGTAGCGCTTGTTCCTTATTATATGAGGTCCAGCGATCATTTTACCATGGGGATCCCTATCGAACACAGGTTTCCTTTCCTTGATTACAGAATGGTAGAGTTCGGGTTAAAAATGCCTATATCATATCTTTTTAGGAATGGGTGGACCAAATATATATTGAGGAAAGCCATGGAGCCGTATCTGCCGGAGAAAATTACATGGAGACGGAATAAAATGGGATTTAACTTTCCGTACCGAAAATTCTTTTCTAAGCACAGAATGGTTTTTAAACCTCTAGTAGATGACCTTAAGAAAATTGGTGTCAGAGCTTATGAGTATGGGGATTATGACGATCTTTTAAAAACAAACCCGGGGCTTTTGTGGAGGATCTTATCCACGGCGATCTGGGCGAGGAATAATTTAAAGCTGTAAGCTTTAAGCTATAAGCTTTAAAGGGGATGATACTGCGCTCACTAATAATTACAGCCTATAGCTTACAGCTTATAGCTGACGAGGAGATGTAACTGATTTATGAAAGTAGCTTTTATTGTTGATGCGTTCCCGGTGTTATCAGAGACCTTTGTCACAGACCAGATAGCCGCATTAGTGCGCGAAGGCTTTGAAGTCGAGATATTTGCCGGAGCAAAAAGCTCGCACAAGGTAGCTGATCCGGTGTTGAAGGATCTCAAGCTGGTTGAGAAGGTACACCTTTTCAATGACAAACCTAAAAATCCTATCCTGCGTTTGCTGAAAGGGTTCTTTGTTTTTGCGGGGGGAGTTTTAAAAGCCCCGGGAATGATATTGCGCTCTTTGAACTTTTTCAAATACGGGGCAGATGCCTTAAATCTATCGCTTTTGTATCGTACTGCCTGTTTTGTTAAGCAGGGACCTTTTGACATAACACATTGCCAGTTTGGTACAAATGGCTTAGTTGGAGCTTTTCTAAAGGGAGTAGGATCCAAAAGTAAACTTATTACCACTTTTCACGGTTATGACATAAGGAAAGGGATCCGGGAAGGCGGAGCCATATACGCGGATCTTTTCGAGAAAGGTGATATGGTCATTAGCATCTCAGAGTATAACAGGCAAAAACTTATAGAGTTCGGAGTTGATCCAGCGCGACTTCTGACGATCCCTGTAGGTGTTTCTGTCTGCAAGATCGCATTTGATCAAAGGGGGCCTGTGCGTGGAGGGCGTCCAATAAGATTTCTTACCGTTGGAAGACTTGTCAAGGAGAAGGGTATCAGCTTTGCGATCGAAGCGTTAAAAGGTCTTTTTGAAGAAAGACCGGATCTAAAGCTGGAATACAGTATCATAGGCGGTGGGCCATTGGAAAAGGATCTTTTTTTACAGGTTGCAAGAGCAGGCCTTGAGGATGTGGTCTCATTTGAAGGGCCTAAGTCCCATATCGATGTTCTGAAGGCTATGTGTAGTGCGGATATTTTTCTCATCCCAAGTCTTGCTGAAGCTTTGCCGGTTGCGGCTATGGAGGCGCAGGCATCAGGACTACCGGTTATAGCGACAAAGGTTGGCAGTGTGTACCAGATAGTCGAGGATGATGCTTCAGGGGTTCTTGTCCCCCCGGGAGATGCCGGCGCTTTGAAGAATGCTATTGAGTATATGGTAGATAATCAGCAAAAATGGGCAGACATGGGTAGCCGCGGAAGAGAAATAATTGAGAGCAGATATGACAGATTTTCTTTATCCTTGGAATTAATAGACCTGTACAAACAGCTTTTGAATCCGGGGGC
>CAYWDJ010000149.1:0-3711 GCA_964457005.1 uncultured Planctomycetia bacterium | reverse complement strand
AAGGATATTAGCCATTATTTTTCTCCTTTTCAGAAAAGGGGCACTCCTATACACTATATAAATATACATTATTATATGAGAAATACAAATATACCTTGTTCTATATAACCCTAAAAGAGGTCCTCATGAAACAATTTACAAAAAAACTACTCTACCTTATCCTGATCATTAACATTTGTGTCTATGGATTCCCCGGCACGGCCACCTGTTCTAAAGCCGCGGAACAACAAACCGCGGAATCTGATTTTAGAGGCGACACCGTGCTCCCTGGCCAGTGGGCATCCAGACGTAGTCTTGAGGGGCAGGAACTGTCCCAGCTTTCTTCCCTAACATATTTTATAGATTCCGGGCCAATTGACAAAAACTCGACAGAGGACAGTTTCGGGGCCTCTCTGAACTTTAAGTACTATTCCGGGCTACCGTACAGCTTCCTCCGCAAAGAGGCCCCGGGAAAAACTATCAGTGTAAAGATACATATCCCCGCGTCTGCTGTTAGCCCGTTCTCCCCCATCCCTAACAGGATGAGGATCACACTAAAATCAGAAACCAATGGAGAATGGGTTGAATACTATGAAAAAGAGTGGTTAAAAGTCAAAAAACCGGGGACCTACACCGTAAGCTTCAAGATTCCCGAAGTTCCAACTGTCACCCCCCAGGGTAAAACTTTTCATCCCGAAGATCTAGCCCTCTTTGCCATAGAGTTCTATGTCGCC
Organism: uncultured Planctomycetia bacterium; assembly: GCA_964457005.1. GTDB lineage: Bacteria > Omnitrophota > Gorgyraeia > Tantalellales > Tantalellaceae > CAYWDJ01. The sequence continues at coordinate 2,998 of CAYWDJ010000149.1, read as the reverse complement.
CAGGGTGGCGCTCATCATAGTTCATGTTCCTTTTCTTTCTCGGACTTTAGCATTTCCGGGGTGTCTCTCGACGCAAAACAAGCAAAATGGCAGTTTATGAAAAACGGCAGATCGATACTGGACACTTTCGCCCTTTCCTTTGTATCCGGAAGTACGGTGGTCAGAGAGTTTATGCATTCTATAGATCTCGATTTTTCAGGAATACGATCATCTTCTTCAGCTTCTGCTTCTGGTCCCAGCTCCCTAGACGGGCTCTTTCTTTCTTTCCCGGCTTTTGTCCCAAGAGAATTGAGACATACAAAGGGCGCTTTTTCTCTGGCCATGGAAAGTGCTGATGGTGCCACCATGGTCGTAGTAAAAGATTTTTCGAGCTGCACTCTTGAAGGAATGGTATATATCACCGTTCCTCTTGAGGAGATAACGGTACACAACAATATCGAAGAGACTCTGGGGCAATGCTCTCTTTTCCTACGAATACGCTCAGATGAAGCATTGTCCTCAGACACTCTTCCCATAGCTCTTCTTCCTCCAATGATCCGCCAGGGCCGCTTGATCCCCTTTGATAATTCGTGGGACATACGCGATGTACAGGCTCTTGGGGGATATAAGACGATGAAGGTCTCCGCGGACGGGCATCCGGAACTCAACGCGATAACCGTTACCGAGCTTTTTCTGGACAATTTCAGTGTGGAAACTACGATCCCCTTGAAGGGCGGCAGGAGCCAGGGAAACCCTCTTAAAAGGGTGGAGCTGGTCAGAGACCTCGAAAACTCTCCTCTTGATCTTGATAATATGCATCTCGAGGTACTGATAAGCCCTTTGACCGATACTACGGATACGTGGCAAAGTCCCTATAGGGCGCGCCTGGGAATAATGGATATTAATGGCCAGATCATGTTCGGCCCTAACATTTCCCTATCGGAAGGCCTCCCCTCCCTGGCACATGCAGATGTGTCTACAACAAACCCTATCCCCAAGGGAATAATGACACCTGGCTTCGACCCCCATAAGATTAAATCCGTACTTATTAACTTTGAAGCCCCTCCGCAGGAAGCCGACATAGAATACATTAAGGTCGCCCTCTCGGACCTTATCATAAGCCCTACAGAATATCGTCGTCCTTCGCCTGCCTCTATCATTAACTTTGACAAGGTAAAAAGCTCTCCCGAATCCTGGCATATCCGCGATATCATAAAAAATGGTGGGGGATTTATTGTAGGCATTAACTACCCATTCCCGGACATTGACGTGTCGCCCGAGATTCTTGCCGTCCCTCTGATCTATCCTATCGTTGGCAAAAAACCTTCTGATGCACGTCATTTTGGACTATCCAGCAGCATCACAAAAGAGACTCTCTTGAAGGATTTTACTGTATTCGCTGAAACAGAAATAGATCTGGTCCGACTTCTTGTTCTGGGACATCTTGAAGGAGTATTTACCTGGAACCCAACAGGAAGGGATATTTCCGGAATTCTCGAAGGCTCCGAAGCAATGCTCCAGGACATGGCCGGCATGAAAGTTGAGACTCTGGCGGATTTCCTTGAATCCAATGAAACCACTATTTTTGGGACGGAGAACAACATGTCTATTCCGGGCATCGCTCCTTATGTCATGAAAGACCTCTTTGCGCTTTTTGACATCCTTGACTCTATTGAACAAAAGACGGGGAAACGCCTTCTTGTCGATCTTGCTATGTATGATTTCATGTTCGCTGATGGAGTCCGCGCCGAGGGACCCTACAGAACATATTCCGTTGGAGAACATCCCGAGGTGGCGACAGATCCTATTGTCAAAGTTAAAGCCTTGTCCATCTTGTGGAAGATGATGAAAGTACTTAGTCAGGACCCGCGTTTTTATAAATATGTCGGCCTGGTGGAAGTTATTAACGAGCCCGCTAACTCGGAAGCCATTACTACAAAAACTTATTTCCCTGATCTCCTCTCTTTCGTCGGAGACAATCTCTTTTTGATCAAAAAAGCTATAGGCCCCACGGTCCCTGTTTCTGTAGGATTCAGGAGCTGGCCCCCCGACCTCAGGTACTGGTCAACCATTGCCGCGGGAATTGACATCCTGGTTCCCCACTACTGGGAAAGCCTGGAATCCTATAACATCGACCAGCCCGGGCTTTGGCCCCTCGACATGCCGACAAGCCGTCTATGGGAATATCTCGGGATCAAGAAAGGTGACCGTCTTACAGGTATGGGAGAGATCTCCCCGGCAGGAAAGCTAAGCACAAACCTTTTTCGTCTCGAAAAGGCAGGCTATGATTTTGCTCTTGTCTGGTCGTACTCCGGACATGACGGACATAATGCAAAACCCGTTATGCCGGAAATAAAAAACTATCAGGAAGGAAATTTTCTTTCAAAATCCCTTATGGCGTATTCTCCGGAGGGCAGAAAAAAAGCTTATACCTATGTCTCTCAATTAAAGAATACTCTGACACAAAAAGACCTCGGCTCCCTTATCGACAAGGAAACTAAAAAGATACTGGAGCTGCTTATACAAATAGCCGCGTTTAAAAAGGTAGACTTGACTATGGGGAATTGTGAATTCCTGCTGATCAAAGCGCCGGAAAGAACAAACGGTTAGGGTTTAAATCCTCCCAAATATTCTTGTGATGCTTTCGGAAAAGAAAGGTTCTCATGTCTATACAGGTTGCTTTCCCTGTGATACTCGATGATATCTTCTGCTTCTCTTTCAAGTAATTGCTGGAACTCTTCCGGGGGTGATGAGAACTTGACCCCTATTTTATACAGATTTTTTTTGAGTTGTTTCTGCCAGACTATCATGGCCTTGATCTTGAACATTTTTTTCTTTAAGAAAAGCTGGAGATCGATGGGGTCTTGTTGGGAAACTTGTTCATGCGAAGTAAATGCGCCCCCGCTCTTACTTACGTCCTGTAAGTTTATGTGGTTATCCCCCGGGACCTCTACAACCTCTATGGGATAGACACATAAACTTACAGGACGTAAGTAAGAGCGGGGGCGCATTTACTTCG
>CAYWDJ010000148.1:0-3712 GCA_964457005.1 uncultured Planctomycetia bacterium | reverse complement strand
CTATGGGATTAGACTTGGGGACAAAGAATATTGGAGTTGCTGTTAGCGATGAGTTGGGCATGATAGCCCATGGGCGAGAAGTTATTAAACGGATAAGCGACGCCAAGGCCATAGCGCGTATTTCAGAGATCGTCGCCGAGGAGAGAGTAACAGAGATAATTCTGGGTATGCCTCTAAATATGGATGGCTCCACGGGAGAGAGAGGCCGGGATTCTGAGAGGTTCGCAAAAAAGATAAGCGAAGCCATATCCATTCCCGTTAAATTGTGGGATGAGAGGCTTAGCACGAAAGAGGCGGAAGATGTACTTCTCCAGGCCGATGTAAGCCGTGGGAAGAGAAAAAAAGTAATAGATAAACTTGCGGCGCAACTTATACTGCAAAGTTATCTTGATTATGTCGGCGAGACCAACGATAAGGATATAGATGTATAAACAGGAAAAACAGAAGAACGGACTTGATGTAATTGTAGCTCCAATGCCGCAGATGTCGTCGGTTTCTCTGGGTATATGGGTGGGGATAGGCGGCAGATATGAAAAACCGGAACTAAGCGGCATGAGCCATTTGGTAGAACATATGCTGTTTAAAGGTACGCATTCAAGGACTGCCAAAGCTCTGAAAGAGGCTGTCGAAGGCATCGGCGGGGCGTTCAACGGGTTTACTTCTGACGAGGTTACCTGCTATATGGTAAAGGTTCCGGCAAAATACCTTGATCTTGGTATGGAGATACTGTCCGATATGGTCCTGAATCCGAGTTTTGACAAAAGGGACCTGGCAAAAGAAAAATTTGTGATATGCGAAGAAATAAAGATGTATAAGGACCAGCCTGCTGATCATGTGATGGATCTGCTGGGAGAGATAATGTGGTCAGGTAGTCCTCTTGGAAGACCATTGACGGGAACAATATCTACTGTGAAAGGTTTTAAAAAAGAACAGATGGTCAACTTTAAGGAAGAGAGTTATCATCCGGGGAATATCTCGGTGATCGCTGCCGGAAAGCTTACTCCGGGAAAACTGTTCGGTATTTCCGAGAAGATCTTTGCGGGTAAGAAAAAAAGAAAATTGCTTTCATTTGATACTCCGAAGATGAAGCAGGGAGGGTCAAGGGTCAAGATCGTGAAAAGCAAGACATCGCAGACTCATATTGCTATGGGGTTTTATTCTTCTGCGGATACTGATGAAGAAAGATTCGCTATAAAGATCATGAACACTATCCTGGGCGGGAATATGTCTAGCAGGCTTTTTGAAGAGCTTAGAGAGAAATATGGACTTTGTTATGATATTTCCTCTGCGTATAAAAGGCATAGTGATGTCGGGGAAATGCATATACATGCAGGTGTGGATTCAAAAAAGGCTGCTGTAAGCGTGAGCGCCATACTTGAAGAGCTTAAGAAGATCAGGGATCTTGGTGTTGCGGAGGATGAACTTGTCCGGGCCAAGGAATATTCCAAGGGGCAGTTTCTTCTCGCGATGGAGGGCACATATACTCGTATGTTGTGGCTTGGGGATCGTCTGATGGTTCATGGTGAGATCCCGGAAGTTAAAGATGTCCTGAAGAATCTTGATAATGTAACTCAGCAGGGAATAAAAACGGCATGTGAGAACATTTTTAAGTCAAAACTTGTAAACCTGGCGGTAGTGGGGAATATGTCGATCAAAGATAAGAACAAAATAAGAAAAGAACTAGATACCTTATGAAGACGACCTTTAGGCTGACAAAGATATTCGGCATCGATATTGAGATACATTTCACGTTTCTCCTGCTCTTGGCTTTCTTTTTTGCCTTTTTAGGGTGGAACGGCCTTGCGCTAATTGTAGGGGTATTCTTTTTTGTTACGATGCATGAACTCTGTCACAGCCTTGTCGCTTTGCATTATGGCATAAAGGTAAAAAAGGTCATATTGTTGCCCATTGGCGGGGTCGCCCAGATGCCGGAGATGCCAAAGAAGCCTAAACAGGAACTCTTGATATCGTTGGCCGGGCCGCTCTCGAACATTATAGTTGTTATAGTTTTCTTTTATCCGCTGTACGCCCTGATAGGAAAAGACGCGCTTATACATCCATTCATGGTTATAACAGGGCAGGCGCCGTATACGGCAGAACTTAATGTTCTCGCGCATATTTATTGGATAAACTTGATACTTGCTGTGTTTAATATGCTTCCGGCTTTCCCGATGGACGGGGGAAGAGTTGTCAGGGCTCTTTTGACCTACAAGTTGGGATATAAGGAGGCTACACATGTCGCCGTTAAGTTAGGTCATATCTTCGCCCTGGTCTTCGGGTATATCGGCCTGGTGCATGGGAATATACTGCTTCTTGTCATTGCCGTATTTATTTATATGTCGGCTTCCGGCGAGGGGGTGCAGGTAGATATTCAGGAGACTATCAAGAATTATACGATAAGGGATGTTCTGGCGGATGAGTTCATCCGTCTTGACCCGGATGCTTCTCTGGGTAAGGTTCTGGAGATAATGTTCCATTCTCATCAGGAAGATTTCCCTGTGATGGAGGAGGGGCGTATGATAGGGTTTCTGACACGGCGCAGAGTTGTCCAGGCTGCGCATGAACGCAGTAAGGATGTTTCGTGCAGGGACATAATGAGACACGATATACCTGCCATATATACAGATACAAGTCTTGATCATGTACAGAAACTGATGCGTAAATATATGACAACGGCAATGCCCGTAGAGGATAGCGGCAACATTGTAGGCTTGGTTACCCTGGATGATATAAACAGGGTTTATGTGATGATGAATGAAAGAGGATAACAATATGGAAAAGAATGATATTATAATAGCTCCCAGTATACTGTCAGCTGATTTCGGAAAACTGGCTGAAGAGATCAAGGACATTAAAAAGGGTGGAGCGGAGTGGGTACATATTGATGTTATGGACGGGGCGTTCGTCCCGAATATTACCATTGGCCCGCTTGTGGTGAGATCCATCAGGCCGATAACGGATATGTTTTTTGACGCGCATTTGATGATAAAGGAACCCCTTAAATATATCGATCAGTTTGCCAAAGCCGGAAGCGATATGATAACCTTTCATACTGAATCAGATGGTGATTCGGAAGAAATAATTGAGAAGATCAGGGCTAGCGGTAAAAAAGTGGGTGTCACTATCAAGCCAGGCACGGATGTCAAGAATATTGACACTATACTCGATAAGGTTGATATGGTGCTTATTATGACCGTCGAACCTGGGTTCGGGGGGCAGTCCTTTATGGAGGATATGCTGGACAAGGTGCGATATCTAAAGAAAAAATTTGATGGGTATATTCAGGTAGATGGAGGAGTTAACGCTGAAACTGCTCCGAAGGTTATAGAAGCCGGGGCCAATGTACTGGTTGCGGGCACGGCCGTGTTCGGACAGAAAGACAGAGGCGCCGCAATAAGGTCATTACGCGGCAAATAACTTAATTTTATAGCTTACAGCTTATAGCTTACAGCTTATAGCTTATAGCTGAACATTGAACTATTAAGCGGAGGTAAATGATGTCGAAGACGCAGGTAAAATTTGGTACTGATGGATGGAGAGCCATTATAAGTAAGGAATTTACTTTTGAGAACGTTGAGATCGTCGGTCAGGCTGTTTCAGAATTCATTAAGTCTCAGAAAAAGCCGATATATAAGAAAAAGAAATTGGTCGTAGGTTATGATACAAGGTTCCTTTCCAGAGAATATGCTGAAACTATGGCATGTGTCCTTGC
>CAYWDJ010000147.1:0-3714 GCA_964457005.1 uncultured Planctomycetia bacterium | reverse complement strand
AAATCTGGACATGGTGAGCGCTTTCTTAACGGCATTCTGCCTGAAGGTCTTACCGTCTTCGACTATTATTGGAGGAGCTACCTCCAGATCGGCTAGATCCATTATCTTAATACCCTTAAACCCCTTGAGAAGCGTTTGTATCTCTTTTTTCTTATTCTCATTATGTGTCGCGACTAGTATCTGTAACATCAGATCACCCCTTCCAGAGCAGTTTTCTGTTTGTCGATAAGATGCTCTATCCCCTTCTCCGCGAGCTTAAGCATTTCATTCATAGCCTCGCGATCAAAAGGATCTCTTTCCGCTGTCCCCTGTATCTCAACAAACTTTCCTGAATCCGTCATAACTACATTCATATCAACATCGGCCTTTGAGTCCTCTTCATAATTAAGATCCAGGCATGGGGCTCCCTTCACGACTCCAACGCTAATAGCGGAGATAAAACCCGCCAGAGGGATCTCCAATATAAGTCCAGATTTCTTAAGCTTACCCAGAGCCAAGGCAAGAGCTATAAAGCTGCCGGTAATGCTCGCGCATCGAGTACCGCCATCGGCCTGAAGAACATCACAATCAAGCCAGATAGTTCTTTCCCCGAGCGCATCCATATCTGTAACGCTCCTCATGGACCTCCCTACAAGGCGCTGTATCTCATGTGTCCTCCCTCCCACCTTACCCCGGGAGGATTCCCTTGAAACCCTTTTATTACAGGACCTTGGAAGCATGCTGTATTCAGAAGTTATCCACCCGGTTCCCTTTCCCCTCAAAAAAGGCGGGACGCCGTCCTCAATGCTTGCCGTACAAACAACCTTGGTGTTACCGATCTCGAATAAGCAGGATCCTTCAGCGTATTCGATAAAATCATTAGTAATCTTAACTTTCCTTATTCCATTGGGAAGTCTGCCATCATTTCTCATAATTGTTTCCTTTCGTAAATATCATTACCCGCCGTATCTATTGCGACTACGAGCGGAAAATCTTCTACCTCTAATTTATATATAGCTTCCGGACCAAGATCTTCAAAAGCCACAACATCACATTTCTTTACACGGGTTGAAAGGTATGCCGCTGCTCCGGCAGGAGCAAGAAAATAAACAGCCCCTTCTTGTTCTATGGCTTTGCGCACTGCTGGAGACCTTCTACCCTTACCGACAAGCCCCTTTACCCCGGCATCAAGGACCTTCGGAGTAAACGGATCCATTCTGCTCGACGTGGTCGGACCACAGGAACCTATTACCCTGTCTCCCGGAGGAGTAGGACCGCAATAATATATTATTATCCCCTCCAGATCTATCGGAAGACTTTCTCCATTCCGTATCATTTCACATAATCTCAGATGTGCCTGATCCCTGGCCGTATAGATCGTCCCGAAAAGCAAAACTTCTTCTCCAACTTTGAGATCGGCTATAATTTCATTTGTAAGCGGTGTATTTATCTTTTTCATATGACCCCCGTAGCCGAACGCAGAGCATGACAACAAATATTCACTGCAACTGGAAGTCCCGCAATATGCGTAGGAAAAGTCTCTATGTTCACTCCCAATACCGTTACTTTTCCGCCCAAACCCATAACTCCGACATTAAGAACATTGGCCCCGTCCTTTATGAGATGTTCCATCTCCGCAACATGCGGTTTCGGGCTGGATTGGTCTATCTGCCTGAGTAGGGATTTTTTAGACATAAACGCCGCATACTCCATCGTCCCTCCAATACCTATTCCAAGAACATAGGGAGGACATGCATCCGGGCCGGCGGCCTTAACCGTTTCGACACAAAAATTCACTATTTCATCTCTCCCGGCTGTGGGATTGAACATCTTTATCTGTCCCTTATTCTCACTGCCAAACCCTTTGGGCATGACGGAGATCTTGATCTTGTCGCCTTCAACCATATCAATATGAATGATTGCCGGCGTATTCGTACCGGTATTCTCTCGTGTAAGAGGATCGGCTACAACTGACTTCCTGAAAAAATTATCCCTATAAGCTCTCTCAACCCCCAGATTGACAGCCTCATTAATACCACCGTCATTAATAACAACATCATCTCCCATTTCAATGAAGACTCCCACCATTCCCGTATCCTGACATAATGGAAGCTTCTCATCCTTAGCCACATGCGCGTTATCCTGAAGCACTTTTATCATTTTCTCAGAGATAGACCCTTCATCTTCCGATGAATATGCCGCATCAAGAGCGTCTTTCACGTCTTCCCTGATCTCAGTATTTGCCTTAGTGCAAAGCTCTTCAACCAACAGCTCGATCTTTTCCGCGCTTATTTCCCGTTTGCTCATAACACAACCTTTTTTGTATGTGGCTTATCTCTAAGAAAAATATGGGCCGTTCTGGCAAACCCTTCTACATCGTCACTGACAAAACAGTTCATCGTACCCTTTTTTCTTTTTGAATCCATATTATTTTCTTCCAGCAAGGCCCTGGTCTTTTTCGCCACAGCTACGGATGAGTCCACCAACGACACCCCGTTCATGACCTTTTTTATAACGTTCTTCAGCAAAGGATAATGCGTACACCCCAATATCAGCGTGTCTATATCCTTCCGCTTAAACCCCTTGAGATACTTCTCAGCCACCTTCACAGTCACAGGATCATTCACAAAACCGGTTTCAACAAGATGTACAAATAACGGACAGTCCTGGGAAAACAACCTGATTCCCGGGCTTATTCTTTTCATCTGCCTTAAGTATTCTCCGCTTGAGATGGTCGATGAAGTTCCGATAACCCCGACCCTTCCGGTTGCAGACACGTTCAGGGCTTCCTCTACTCCCGGACGTATAACCCCCATAACCGGAATAGAATATGCCCGTTTCAATGCCGGCAAACTGAAACTGGACGCTGTATTACACGCCACAACGACCATCTTGACTTTCTTCCTGGTCATAAAGGCCATTATCTCTTTGGCAAAACGTATTATCGTAGCACGGGACTTATTACCATACGGCACCCGGGCCGTATCCCCGAAATACACTATGTCTTCTCCCGGCAAGAACTTACGGATACTTTTAGCTACAGTAAGCCCGCCCACACCGGAATCAAAAATACCTATGGGTCTATTCCTAAGTGAATTCATGGCTCTTATTATATATTAATATATATGTCTGGTAAAGTAACTTTGATATGAATTATTGAGGTTTCTTCTTTGCGTCTTTTTCATCGAAAACAATAGCCTCTTTGAGCTGTCTCCCCTGATATCCCAGGTCGTCAAGATTGAGAGCCTGAAAATAGCTTAAATATACGACAAAAATGAGAATAGGAGCTATCGCCATCAGGAGAATAGAAAAGAAAACTATCGCGAATTTGTTTCCGGAAAAGACTCCCCACCCGAGGTCTTCATCTTCCTGCACGTCCTCGCCTATATCCTTTAATCCAACCCGGCAGTAAAGACATACTCTCCAAGAATCGTCATAAACTCTTCCGCAGTCCAAACATTTTTTCATTTAAATCCTGTAATGCTCTAGTCCTTCTTGTGAAAAATATTGCAGTAAAGATCTTCTTCAAGTTTGTCTACGTCGAAGGGTTTTGTCAAATACCCATAAGCACCTACCTTGACACACCTTAGAGCTTCTTTTTCACCGTCAAGAGCCGTCTCGCCATCTTCAGCTTTTAACACATTGTAGCCGTTAAACTCCAGCAAATCTGCTGCAAGCTTCATGTTTAAAGGATTATCTTCACCTATTAGGATAGTTTTCCGGTCGGTCATGGGG
>CAYWDJ010000146.1:0-3739 GCA_964457005.1 uncultured Planctomycetia bacterium | reverse complement strand
TCCTCGGTAAATTTCTCTTACGGGGATCACAGGGATATAATTAAAGATCTTGATATGGTTATTCCCGGCGGGGAATGGACTCTGATCAAAGGCCCGTCGGGCGTGGGTAAAACTACATTGTTATCACTCTTGATAAGACTTTTTTTGCCGGTCTCAGGAGAAGTAAGGATAGGCGGGGTCGACATCAGGGAGATGTCATCGGATTCGATACGGCAAAACATTGCGGTTGTTCATCAGGAAGCCTATATGCTTAACGATACTCTTCTGAATAACATTGTGATGGACCGGGAGGATGTTGCTCCCCACGTGGATGAAGTGGTGTCTTTGGTCGGGCTGGACAAGGTCGTGGACAGGTTTTCTCTTGGAAAGAATACTTTTGCCGGTGAGATCGGAGGAAGGCTCTCAGGAGGAGAAAGGCAGAGGGTGGCTCTTGCGAGAGCTCTTGTCAGACGGCCGGCGCTGCTTTTACTTGATGAGGCAACTTCTTTTTTGCCGGAAGAGGATGAGAATGATATACTTGAAGGGGTAAGGAAATTTTTGCCGGACTCGACAGTGGTGTTCGTTACTCACAGGACTTCCGCTCGGGGAATGGCAGATAATGTTTTTGTGATGGAGCCGGGCGGCAAGTGCCGGCAGGAAGAGTTTAAGAGGGGGTAATATGAATAAAGACAGGATGCCGGTAAAGAATCCTGATATCGTGGATAGGATAGAGGAGAAAGAAGCTCTTCTTTTCGACCCGGCAACAGGCGGTATGATGTGCGTTAATTCAACGGGTATTTTTATATGGGGAAAATGTGACGGTACGCACACATGTGATGATATTATCGGCGAGATAGAGCGTGAATATGAAGTTACGCGCGATGAGTCGGAAAACGACTGTGAAGTTTTTTTGACCAAACTTGAGAATAAAGGGTTTCTAGCATATAAAGCATAATGACTGTGTATTGGAGTAGTATGAATAAGAAAAAATATATTGCACCTGTTGCCCATGATCTTACGGGCGGGGCGAGTGATGATACGGCCTACGCGGCCACCCAGTGCAGGACGGGTAATGGCGCCAGCGGGAATTGCCAGATAGGAACTGCCGCCTCGGGAAACAACTGTAAGGATGGGAACAGTGCAACTAATGTTTGCGGGTTTGGGAACAGTGCTACCGGGAGTAAGTGCATATCGGGGTCAGCGGCGGGTGTGAACTGTCGGACTGGCACTACCGCACTGGGCAAATGTCGAGCCGGTAATAGCGCTTTTGGCAGATGTCGCAGCGGAAGCGGAGCTTTGGGATAATCCCGTAGTATGTGGGATTAAAGGGGGGGTAGAGATGTCTGATACTATGAATAAAAAAAAATATATTGCACCTGTTGCCCATGATCTTACGGGCGGGGCGAGTGACGATGAGGTATATGCGGCAACCCGGTGCAGCTCAGGTAATAGCGCTACAGGAAGTTGTAATGTTGGTACTGCCGCTGCGGGATCCAAATGTGAGGATGGGAGCAGTGCCGTTAATAATTGCCTGACAGGTAACAGCGCTACCGGGGGTAGGTGTAAGCCCGGGTCGGGGGCTGGTAGTAACTGTGTTACCGGGGCGACTGCGATGGGACGGTGTAGATCCGGTAATAGCGCTTTTGGTAAATGCAAGAACGGAAGCGGAGCTTTGAGTTAGCCGAAGACCATATCTTTTGAATAATGCAAAAATACACACTAAAAGGGAACAGTATGTATCCGTTCCTTAAGGAACTGGATACATGTATTGTAGAGAACATATCGCTCGGAGCTATTCGCGCAGGAGATGTCGTTGTGTATTTCTCTCCTGAAAAAAATAAGACTGTGATACACCGGGTAGTGGGTGTTGACAGAGAAAAAGAAGAGTGTCTTATTAAGGGGGATAATGAAGAATGTTGTTTTGCCGAGAGGATCCCTTTTGAAGCTGTCAATATGAAGGTTGCTGTTGTAGAGAGGGGAGGAGGGACCTTTGACCTTTCGGGCGGCGGGGCCTCCATTCGAAACCGTTTTTTAGCGATCCTTTCACGGTATGATCTGACCCCATACATGGTCTACAAAAAACATATAGTCCCAATTGTTCTTTTTTTTATGCGGACACGACTTTTTTACGTTGTCAGGACTCTTTTTTATCGATCGTTCGATCTTTTGGTGAGCCGGCAAGAGGGTGGGCTCAGGGTGCATTTTATGTCTCGTGGACATAAAGCGGCTGACATAATGCTGCGCCCTTACGGCACGCAAACGCTTGAAATGACATCGTATGTGCGGATGAGGGACAGGAACCCCTTCCTCCTTCTGGAGCTTCTCGACAGGGTGGCGCATTCCGCTGAATCCTTTTTCGGGTATCCGGTTGAAATTAAGGTTTCCGACCCGGTGGTAATCCCTTTTATTTCTTCTGTTAACGCGAGGCTAAAGAAAGACGGCACATCCAGGTCTATCTATATATCATGAAAAAAATTGATAACTATCCAGCCCTGACAAATGCATATTTTTCCCCGGATGGTGAAACCCGGATTGTAACCCTTTTGTCGTACTTGTCTCCGGATAAAAGAGCTATTGAAGAAGCTGCTGATATTGTGTGTCCGGCGACTGACTGGGAGTACCTGCTGGAGACGGCCATTACAGATGATGTAGAGCCTCTTCTTTATGGCAATTTGCAGAAGATGGACGGAATTTCTGTCCCTGAGGAGGTTTTGAAAAATTTTCGTTATATCGCCGCGGAAACCCTTTCTTCCAATCTAAGCTTGATGAATGAGGCTGCAAAAATATCTGAAGAAGGTAAGAATGCGGGTGTGCGTATTCTTTTTATAAAAGGCCCCGTAATGGTGGCAGATGTCTATAAAGAGCCGGGCAAGCGTTCTTTCTCTGATATCGACATCCTTGTGAGTAAGGATGATTCCGGGTCTTTTGAAGAGGTGTTGAGAGGGTTGGCATATTCTCAAATACAGGGAGATGAAGGTGGTTACAGGTCTCAAAAAGTATTCCAGAATGACGCAGGCGTGACGGTTGATCTTCAGGTAGGACTTATTGGGAGAGACCTTCATAATAATTTCATCGGGTTTGATTTTGACGAGACATATAACAGGAGCAGGCGAGTAAAAGTTAACGGAAAAGATCTATCTACCCTTGGACTAGAGGATGCTCTGATCTATTATGCTCTGCACCTTGCCATGCATCATAGTTTCCAGGGGCTCAGGTGGTTTGTTGATATACACGAGTTTGTCAGCGTGTATGGTCAGAGTATCAAGTGGGGCAGTCTGCTAAATCTTGCCGCAAGGCACAAAACAAGAAGACCTCTGTACTACGCATTATATTTTACGCAGGAGTTGTATGGTACGCGAATCCCGGAAGGGGTTATGGGAGATCTGGAGAGAGTCCGAAGAAAGGTTGATAGATATATTTTTTCTCATATCCGGGAAAGGAACAAAGTGGTGGATTATCTTTCGGAGCTTTTCATGTTCGACTCATTGACCGACACTGTCAAATTTGTTTTTAGAAGTTTTATGAGGTATCCTTATATGCTGAAACACTTTGCAGGGATATCTTATAAGGCTTTGAAGGGGAAATAGTATGTACAAAAAGAAAAAGAACGAATGGTGGTTCGTCATAGCTGTGTATATGGGGCTCTTGTACTCCACAAGCGGGCTGGCCGCGCAGATATGGGATGCTTTTGACAGCAGCCTGAAGGGGATAGGTCCCCTGGTCGTATATATAATCGCTTTTGTCGTTGCGGTATTCGCGG
>CAYWDJ010000145.1:0-3780 GCA_964457005.1 uncultured Planctomycetia bacterium | reverse complement strand
TCGGGCCTTTGCGGCCGGCTAATGTGTTGTTTGGGATATGAGTATGAGTGTTATAAGGCTTGCAGTAAGGGTCTCCCCAAAGTCGGAAGAGAAATTAATACAAAATTAGGTAAAGGGAAGGTTATCGGGGTTAATCCCTTGAAGCGTATGGTTACCGTGGATCTTGGAGAGGGAAATATCAAAGATGTCCCGCTGGACGATAATGAAGAAAAAGGGTGCTGTAAGGAAGGCAAGGAAGGTAAGGAATAGTAATGTCAAAGTTTTATATCACTACACCTATATATTATGTTAACGCGAACCCGCATATCGGACACGCGTATACTCAGGTAGCATGCGATGTGTTGTCGAGATATCACAAGATGCTTGGAGACGACGTCTTTTTTCTTACCGGTACGGACGAGCATGGAGAGAAGATAGAAGAAGCGAGTCTTGCCGCTGGATTTAAAAAAGGAGAGGAAAAGAAATTTGTTGATACAATTGTTCCCGGTTTTAAGAAGGTATGGGATAAAATGGGGATAGAGTATGACGCTTTCATACGTACGACTGATCCGGAACATGAAAGTGAGGTGCAGAGGTTCCTGAAATATATGTGGGAAAAGGGAGATATATACCAGGGAGAGTATGACGGCCTGTACTGCACTCCGTGTGAAACATATTGGACCGAAACTCAGGCTTCGGACGGCAATTGTCCCGAATGCAGCCGGCCGGTAAAGAAGCTTAAAGAAAAAAATTATTTCTTTAAGATGAGCGGTTATCAGGAATGGCTCCTAAACTACATTGATAAGAAGCCTGAATTTATAATGCCTGACTTCAGGAGAAATGAAGTCCTTGGCTTCTTGAGGGAAGACCTTAATGATCTTTGCATATCGCGTCCAAAGGAAAGGATGTCATGGGGGATAGAACTTCCATTTGATAAAGATTATGTCGTCTATGTGTGGTTCGAAGCTCTTATAAACTATATTTCAGGATTAAAAAAGAGCGGCAGGTTTGAAGATCTGTGGCCTGCCGAGGTTCACATGATAGCCAAGGATATCATAAGACATCACGCGGTTTTCTGGCCTATCATGCTAAAGAGTATGGACCTTCCTCTTCCAAAGAGCATTTTTGCGCATGGATGGTGGACGCTGGGCAAGGAGAAGATGTCTAAGTCAAAAGGTAATATTGTTGAGCCGATTGCGCTCACGGAAAAGTACGGTGTTGACCCTGTCCGATATTTTCTTTTAAAGGCCGTGACCTTCGGGATGGACGGAGCCTTTAAGGAAGAATCGCTTGTTACGATATATAACTGTGATCTGGCAAACGACCTGGGGAACCTCTTGAGCAGGACACTTACGATGGTTGAAAAATATTTTGACGGTATAAGTCCCGAGGCGCCATCAGATTGCGGAGATCCGCTGCAGCAGGAGCGAAGCGATAAGCATATAAGGGATAACGCGCTTTCAGTAATGAGTGATGTGCATAAGGACCTTACGGATCCCTCTCTTAAATTAAAAGAAGCGCTGGAAACGGTAATGGGCCTTGTCGGTAAAGCTAACAAGTATATTGAAGAATCTGCGCCCTGGACATACTCGAAAGAGAATAACATGGAGGCCATAAAACTTATTCTTGCGGACCTTTTGGAAGTTCTCAGGATAGCCGCTATAGGCATTTGTCCGGTCATGCCGCGAACAGCCCAAAAGATGTGGGAACAGCTCGGGCTGGACGGTAAAATAGAAGAGAGTATAGACATAAAAGAGCTTAAAGAGAAAAAAAATGTTTCTTCCTGGAGGAAGTTCCCGGCCGGAACAAAGGTAGCCAAGGGAGATCCGCTTTTTCCAAGGATCAAATAGTAAACAATACCCGGTGTTGATTCGCGAACGTCATTGCGAGGAGCGAAGCGACGCGGCAATCTTAAACACAGCGTCATCCCCGCGAAATCGGGGATTTAGGACAATAATTTTAATTTTATTAGATTCCCGCTTTCGCGGGGATGACAGCGTATGAAAAAAATATTGTACAGCAAAAGAATAAAGAAAAACCCCGACCTTACGGATTTTCAGAAGAAGGTTTTACTGGCGGTGCTTCAGATACCGAAAGGCGAAGTAAAGTCGTATTCGTGGGTTGCAAAGAAGGCCGGCTCTCCGAAAGCCGCAAGAGCTGTCGGACGTGTTATGGCCATCAATCCATATGCTCCCCATGTACCGTGTCACAGGGTTATAGCCGCATGCGGGACCATCGGAGGATATTCAGGCGGGATAGCCAAGAAACGGAAGATCCTTAAGCAAGAGGGAGTATTGCTTGTTTGAATGAAAAATTAAAAATCCAAAATGAAAAATACAAATTTAAAATCTAAAATTGTTATTCATCATCGCGGGGATCTGAAGGCGACGAAGTAATATCTTAATGCTTACTATTCCAGGATTCCATATTTTTGGATTCTGGATTTAACATTTTGAATTTTTTGAAGAGGGGATAAATGATGCGACTTGTAGACACACATTGCCACTTAGATCTTGAGCAGTATAATGACGATCTTGAAGCCGTCATAGAAAGAGCTGCATCTGCCGGTGTTGAGCGAATTATAGTCCCCGGTATCAGTGCGTTAGGCAGCCGGAACGCGGTGGCTCTTGCCGGCAAATATGATAATGTTTATGCCGCTGTAGGGATACATCCTCATGAGGCGGACAAGGTTACTGATGAAGATATTGACGCATTAAGGCAACTTGCCGTTGAAGAAGAGAAGATAGTCGCTATAGGAGAAATTGGTCTGGACTATTTTAAAGGATTTTCGGAGAAAGAAAATCAGAAAATGCTTTTCAAAAAATGTCTTATGCTTGCCTCGGACCTTGATCTTCCCGTTATTATACATTCACGCGAGGCAGGGGAAGATGTTTTAAAGGCTCTTAAAGATGAAAATATTTATGAACTTAAAGGTGTTATGCATTGTTTTTCCGGAGATAAAGATTTCCTAAAGGAGATCCTTGCTCTTGATCTTTATGTGTCGTTTGCGGGAAACATCACTTTCGAAAAAGCCTCCGACCTGAGAGATGTCGCTAAACAGGTACCTATAGAAAAGTTACTATTAGAAACCGATGGCCCTTACCTGACGCCCAGGCCTCATCGTGGAAAAAGGAACGAGCCGGCCTATGTTGAGAAACTTTTAGATGTGTATAGCGGGATGTATGGTCTTTCTAGAGAAGATATAGCAAGGATCACGACACATAACGCCAACCAGCTTTTTGGTTTGGGGATTGAGGCACCGAATACAGCCGTTTATGCTATCAGGGATTCACTCTATGTAAACCTCACTAATAGATGTACCAATAGATGCAGTTTCTGTACCCGCAATAGTTCTCATTATGTTAAGGGCTATGATCTTAAACTGGATTCAGAGCCCAGCGCGAACGAGATTATATCAAAACTTGGTAATATGTCTAAATATAAAGAGGTTGTTTTTTGCGGATTAGGTGAGCCAACCCTCAGGGTAGGGACCTTGAAAAAAGTGTCGAGTTATGTGAAAGAGAACGGCGGGAGTGTCCGGATCAATACAAATGGAGAAGGCGATCTTATCAAGGGGAAGAATATCGCCGGGGATCTTAAGGGCATAGTCGACAATGTGTCTGTAAGCCTTAATGCCGATGATGCCGCAAACTATCAGCATGTATGCCGGTCAGTTTTTGGAGAGAGGGCATATGACGCGATTCTTGTTTTTGTAAAA
Organism: uncultured Planctomycetia bacterium; assembly: GCA_964457005.1. Taxonomy (GTDB): domain Bacteria; phylum Omnitrophota; class Gorgyraeia; order Tantalellales; family Tantalellaceae; genus CAYWDJ01. The sequence continues at coordinate 83 of CAYWDJ010000145.1, read as the reverse complement.
GAATGTACCGCTAATGGCATAGGTGTGGAAGTTACCTGTCTTGACTTTGTAGGGGAAGAGGTCGTATCAAAAATTAAGGCCAT
>CAYWDJ010000144.1:0-3807 GCA_964457005.1 uncultured Planctomycetia bacterium | reverse complement strand
ACAGGTGTTGGTAAAACACATCTTGCTAAGACCCTTGCATGGTTCCTCTTTAATGATGCCGACTCTGTGGTTAGGGTGGATATGTCGGAATATATGGAAAAGCATTCGGTTTCCAGACTTATAGGCGCTCCTCCAGGGTACGTAGGCTATGAAGAAGGAGGGCAGCTGACAGAAAAGGTCAGGAGAAGGCCCTATTGCGTGATACTGCTGGACGAAATAGAAAAGGCCCATCATGATGTTTTTAATATACTTTTACAGATCCTGGATGACGGCAGGCTTACGGATAATCAAGGACATGTTGTAAATTTTAAGAATACCATTATAATAATGACTTCAAATATTGGTAGTCATTATTTTGCCGATGGCAGCAATTCCAAGGCTGATCTTGAAAAACTTGTTGATGATGATGTTAAAAAACATTTCAGGCCGGAATTCTTGAACAGGGTAGATGAAAGAATAGTCTTCAATAAGCTGTCTGAGGAAGATATCGTGAAGATAGTCGACCTTGAGCTAAAAGAGATAAAGGGCAGGCTTAAGGCTAGAGAGATCGATCTGGAGGTTACGGAAAAGGCTGAGAAGGAACTGGCGAAGGAAGGGTTTGACCCGGATTACGGTGCCAGGCCTTTAAAGAGGGTGATACAGAAGAATATACAGGACCGTCTGGCTATAGAGCTTCTGGAAGGCAAAATAAAGGACGGGGATGTTGTTAACGTAGATTTTAAGAACAACGATTTTGTCGTTGGATCAAGGAGATAATATGGGAAAGAAAGATTATTATGAAATACTTGGTGTTGCTGAGGACGCCTCTCTGGCGGAAATAAAAAAGAGCTACAGAAAACTTGCTCTTAAATATCACCCCGACAAAAATAAGGGGGATAAGTCAGCGGAGGAAAAATTTAAGGAAGTGTCGGAAGCCTATTATTCGCTTGGAGATGAAAAGCGACGTAAGGAATATGATAACATGCGTAAGCTGGGCGGATTTTCCGGGGACTTCTCATCCAGCCAGGGGTTCGACTACTCAGATTTTATGAACCAGTTCTCCGGCGGCGGTGGAGGATTTTCTTCCGGGTCAGGATTCGGTGACATATTTGGTGACATTTTTTCCGGGCGAGGAGGAAGTCAGCAGGGCGGATATAATACCTACTACTATTCTCAGGGAGGGGGAATGAGGGAAGAGGCTCAGAGAACCCAGGGAGAGGTGGATACAGATATTAGGGCCAACTTGCCCGTACCAAAGAAACTGGCGAAAAGCGGAGGCGAGGCGAAATTCAGTTTGTCGAGCGGCAAGAACATTTCTCTGAAAGTTCCTGCAGGGACAAAGGACGGACAGAAGATGCGGCTTAAAGGGCAGGGGAGTGACTGTCCTTGTTGTAATCATAAGGGAGACTTGATCGTTACTTTAAAAATTAAGTAAGGAATCTTTAACATTGTGTTACGCTGTTCCGCTCCGTGCTTTAACCGTCCCCTTCGGGGACCGAAAAAGTTATTTCTTTGAGAACAAACTTTTTCTCGGTCAAAGATTCGCTGCACAGCATATCACAATATCAAAGAGGACAAAAATGAAAGTTTTGAAGTAACCAGATCTGCGTAGTGTTTAAGAACGGTAATAATTTTTAAGGTAACTAGATCTGCGTGATGGGGAAGAGCTATGAAAGTTTTATAGTAACCAGATTTGCGTAATGTGGGGGAATAACATGAGTGAATATGATCTCGTAAAAATATTCAAGGCATTGGCCGACGAAACCCGGCAGGAGATACTTACTCTTCTTGGGGAGGAGGAGAAGAACGTCTCCGATATCTGTGCCGAATTCAATACGAGTCAACCCACCATATCTCATCATCTCCACATACTTAAGAGAAGCCATTTAATCGATAGCAGAAAGGACGGTAAAAACATCTATTACTATGTTAAGCAGGAAGTAGTAAATGATGTATTCGGCACTGTTATTAGAAGAATGCGCATCAGAATAGAGCAAAAGAAGTAGACGTTCCAGTCTAAAAGCTTATAAATAAAAGAGATACAATAAATTCACTTTTAGGTAAGGGGGAGGGGTTTTCTCGTTGACAAAACTAACTTTCTCGTGGTATAATTCTACATCGCGCTATACATGTTAGTATAATATAAAGGTACATATAGATTGCAATGCTAAACAAATATAAATACAGAATCGTAGTTAAAATAATATCATCGCTAGTGGTGTGCCTGTTTCTTTTCAATGAATGGTCATTTGCGCTTTCTCCAAATTCCAGGTTCAAGCCAATTTCCGGAATAAAGCATGACGACGGAACCCTTCAGCTTATCGAGAACCCTGACGGTCAGCCTCAATATCTTTACGAAAGCTTTGTCTCCAGAGTGGGGTTTCTCCAGATCAATCAGATAATGAGCCTTGTTCTTGAGAACAGGCTTATAGATAAAGAGATACTCTCACCAAAAGGACTATCGCTTCTTATTGACGGGTATTTTAAAGAGGCCCTGGAGAATAACGGGTCCGAGTACGAAGAGCTGAAAAGTATTTTTGGCTGGGACAGCATTACAATAAAAGATAAAAAGATATTGCTGCCGTATGAGAACAGGGAGAGTGGGGTAAAGGAAACTCTTTGTTACTATCTCAAAGAAGGGAAAATCGTCCTGGGACAGCTGGAGAAAATTGACGACAGCGGATTCGTCCAGGCGACGGAAATACAGTTTTTAAGCCTTGAAGATTTTACTTCCCCGAAGGTACAGGATGATGGTCCGATAACGGAAAAAGGCAAGTATATTATTTCTGCCGAGGGGAAACACGTATACTATCTCGAACTTCAGGCACATGGCAGGAAGGTTGGATCTATACACCTACGGATACAGGACAAAGGAATAGTATTTTTTTCCTGTGCTGAGATAAATGTGATGGAGAGGAAAAGAGGATATGGAAGAGAGCTTATTCTTCGGGGGGTCAGAAATGCGTGCCGCGAGGCTGAAAAACGTGGGAAGACACCTAAGTGGAGTGTCATATATTATCTCAGCAACAATCCCAGGGAAGATATTAGTGTAAAGGACATGGGAACTTTCCTTGAAAAACTTGGATTCGAAAGCACCGAGAAGGTTGAACCTCAGGATCAGGAGCTGGTAGAGCTTATAGAAAAGAACCCGGGGTATAAACCGCTTGAGCATCAGAAGATAGGACACTGGTTCGTTGACATTAAAACGCTTCTCAAAGGGCGGAAAGAGAAAACCCACGGTAGTGACAGGGTGAAGCATATAATTTCTTCAGTAAAACGGGAGGGGGGTTCCAGACAAATTTATGATCCCGATGGTACTTTGGCTTCCTTGTTTGAGCCGTATGTCGATCATGGAGATGATTTCATCAAGAAAGCTGTGATAAAAGCCAGTGACTCTGATCGAGAGCACAGCGTGGTAGATTTTACGATATCAGAGTCGGAAAGCAATGCCATGCTAGAGGCCGTTACCCGTTTAGTCGAGAACCATCCGGAAGAATCGGAGATAGTCGTAAAAGTTTTAGGTTCAGGCCCGCGTGCCGGAGAGGCTATAAGGGTTCTGGATATGATCCGTCGATATTCAGATCTTACAGGGAGAGAATTAAAGATCAAATTTTTGATTTTTGATCTTTTAGCCCAAAGATTGTCTACATCAAAAAGTGCGATAAAGGATCACGTAAAGACATTGCCGGAGGAATGGAGAGGGAGGGTTTCCTCTGAGTATTATTATGGAGATGTTACTGATGAGGCATGCTGGCCCGCAATGACCTTTGATACCCCGGCCCACATTAGCATATGGAGAAATACATGGGTATTAAATGAAGATTTCAG
>CAYWDJ010000143.1:0-3853 GCA_964457005.1 uncultured Planctomycetia bacterium | reverse complement strand
TATCTTTTTTAAAGACATGGACATTGATATGATCGGTATGGGGCCGTATATCGCGCACGAAAGCACCCCGCTTTCAGGTATGAACGGGGTTGATCCGCAAAGAAATTACATGCTTGGTTTGAAGATGATCGCCCTGACTAGACTATATCTAAAGGATGTTAATATCGCCAGCACTACAGCTCTTCAGGCATTGGATCCGGAAGGCAGGGAAGAGGGGCTGAGTGCAGGGGCCAATATTATCATGCCTAATATCACGCCTACAAAATATCGGGATGCGTACAAACTTTATGACGGGAAACCCTGCCTTGACGAAAACGCGAATATGTGCCGATCATGCCTTGAAAGGCGGATTAATTCCATCGGCGAAATAATAGGATATAATGAGTGGGGAGATTCCCCGCATTTCTTACGATGTCCGCCCAAACACCACGAAAAACCCTAATCCGTTTATATACATAAAGTTAGATCAATATACTCCTCGTTTGACCGGACAAAATGGTCAAAATAACCCACCCTTCGATTCCGCTCAGGGTTAATTCGCACATACCCCCATGGCCTGAAGACTTACGCAACTATTATCCCCACCCGTCATTGCGAGGAGGCCCGAAGGGTCGACGCAGCAATCTGAATACGCAACCAGCGTATCTCCTTATCTCTAAAAGGGCCTTTAGTTAATCTTTTGCATTTAATCTTTCATTTTGCCATATTTAGCAATTTCTTTGTAATTGTCTTTGTCATTAATGGCTGATAATTTGGGATTAACTAGGGTTAAATGAAATAATGAGGATAAGTATCTCTAGTTTATCTCAGATTATCTCTGTATCTTTGTAGCTTGACAACACTAAAAACATGAGGTATAATTGATAATGACAACCATTTTCAATTATAAAGGGAGTTCAAAATGCCGGGCAGAAGAAGGATGATGGGGCAGGATTGGCATAGAAGATTTAAAGGACATGGCTACAGTATTACTGTTCCAAGAAAAGCAATAATAGATGTTTTACATAAGACAAGCAAACATCTTAGTGCCGAAGATATATATCTGGAAGTAAATAAATCATCTCTTCAGGTAGGCCTTACCACAGTTTATAGAACTTTGGAGTTACTTACAGAGATGGAGTTACTCTCTAAATTTGATTTTGGCGATAAAAGAGCGCGATACGAGTTGGTTGAAGATCCAAGGGGCGACCACCATCATCATTTGATTTGTACTCAATGCAAAAGGGCAATAAATTATTCTGAATTTATCGAAGATGAACTGGAGTTTTTGAAGAGGGCGGAGAAAGGTCTTTCGAAAAAGTACGATTTTGTTATAAAGAATCATGTTATTCAGTTCTATGGCATTTGTGATAAATGCAGAAAGAAGTAAAAAAATTTGTTTATTAAATGAAAATGATTTTTAAAAAAGAAAAGGAGGTGTGTTATGCCAGGTGGTGACAGAACAGGTCCTTTGGGCTTAGGTCCAAGAACTGGTGGAGGTGCCGGATATTGTGTTGGTTATACTGATCCTGGTTATATGAACTCTGTGCCTGGAAGAGGCTTCTGGGGACGTGGCAGAGGCTGGTTCGCTTACGGCAGAGGCCGCGGCGGTGGCCGAGGATGGCGGAACTGGGATTATGCCACAGGTATGCCGGGGCGGCAGAGAGCCGCGTATGGGTATTCTGCTTATGGCGGACAGTATACTTATCCTCCTGAGCCGACAGCTGAAGAGGAAAAGGGTATGTTGAAAGGGGAAGCCGAAGTTCTTAAACAGGAACTGGAAGATATCCAGAACCGTATCAGTACCTTGGAGAAAGCTCAAGGCCAAGAAGAAAAAGAGTAAAGGGGTATGCAGGGAGTAAATTGTTATCCCTACGTATTTCTTGCTAAGTGTGGAGGGAAAACATGCGAATAGCGCTTTCTACAGATAGGGTAACTGTATCTGCTCATTTTGGGCGGTGTCCTGCTTTTGCTAGTATCGATATCGAAGAGGGTAAAGGGTACGGGCTGGATAAGACCAAATGTGACCATTCTGAGAACGATTATTAAAAGAGGAGGAAAATAAAATGAAGATATGTATTACTTCACAGGGGGATAATCTGGATGCTCAGGTGGATCCGCGGTTCGGAAGGTGTCCGTATTTTATTATTGCCGATACAGAGACATCGGAATTTGAAGCGATTCAGAATCCGAATGTAAATGGAATGGGAGGGGTAGGGGTTCAAGCGGGACAGCTTATATTTGAAAAACAGGTTAAAGCTGTTTTGACTGGAAATGTAGGACCCAATGCTTTACAGACGTTACAATCAGGCGAGATCGAGGTTATCAGCGGTGTTTCGGGTAAAGTCAAAGAAGCTATTGAAAAGCACAAAAAAGGTGAGTTTAAATTGACTCAGGATCCGAGTGTTGATTCCCATTTCGGGACTCAGTAAAAATAAGCCTTTAACCTGCGGGTAGAAAGGGGTAATTATGGCAGTTACAATAGATAATGAGAAATGTACAGGATGTGCGGCTTGTATAGATGTGTGTCCTGTTAATGCAATTAAGATCGAAAGCGGGAAAGCGGTTGTTAACGGAGGGTGTATAGATTGCGGTGCTTGTATAAGCCAGTGTTTGGTTGAAGCGATTACTTTATAAAGGTGAGATTAAATAGGAGGTGTATTATGCCAGGAGGTAATGGTATGGGGCCGGCTGGGCAAGGCCCTGGAACAGGAAGAGGTCTGGGAAGAGGAGGCGGTCGAGGTAGAATGGGGGGCAACCTTTCGGGTTCCGGTCCGGGCGGGAATTGTGTATGCCCTAAATGCAAGTTAAGCGTGCCTCATGGAGTGGGAGTACCTTGTTATAATGTAAAATGTCCTAAATGCGGTGCGGCAATGGTTAAGGGGTAGGAAAAACCTTCCAGATCGCTATCTTTCTAATAGCTGATAATCCGTAAAACTTTGTTTCCAGGGTTGGATGAGAGGAAGATTATCTTTAAAATCAGATAAAAAAGAAAGGAGTTTTTAATGAAAATGTTGTTTCTTTTCAATTGCAATCCTTATGATGGGACCGATGTCACCTGGAACGGATTACGGTTAGCGGAGCAATTAATTAGCCAGGGAATCGATTTGAGGATATTCCTTATGAACGATTCTGTTGACTTAGCCCGCGAAGTAACCAAGCCGCCAGAAGGATATTTTGATCTGGGTGTAATTTTGAAAGAGTTAATATTAAAAGGGATACCCTTAAAAGTTTGTGGCACGTGCATAGCCAGATGTGGTGTTCACAAAGGTGAGCCGTATTTTGACGGCGCTCAAGAGGCCAAAATTTCTGAGCTGGCGGAATGGGTCAAGGAATCGGATAAAATAATCACTTTCTAAAGGAGAATTAATAGGGGCAGGAAAACAGATATTTTGATAATCGGCTCAGGGCATAAAGGATGTCTAAAAATAAAACGCTAGGTTATTCCAAAAAACTGGAGGAAGGGAACACATGAACCGTATTAACTGGAAATTTTCGAAGAAATTTGGAAGACACTGGATCAAAGTAAAATTTTATCAAGAGAAACCTGATTTAAAGGAGGGGAAAAGGGTTGAAGGGATAAGGTTTTGCGAAGCGGTAAAAAAAGCCATAACATACCCTCTGCTGTTGGACAGGGATAGCATAGCCTGTGAAGGCGCGCAATACGCTTTGGGGTGGAAACCCGGTGGGGAAAAGGAACTTTTAGAAAGCTGCAAGGATAAAAATCTTCTTCAGATGAAAATGTTAAAATCCATGTTTTTAAGCTCTTCTTACTTGGAAAAACCTTTTGAATTTATAGGTTTAAATACCGCGGGAGACCCGGATCTTGTTGTGTCTTTTATGTCTCCACAGGAAGTTCATGAAATGGTGAAGG
>CAYWDJ010000142.1:0-3881 GCA_964457005.1 uncultured Planctomycetia bacterium | reverse complement strand
GAGAGGATAGTTTCGGAAGGGCAGGCGACCCCTGATGGCGAGTGGCTCGAGCAGGAGGAAGGAGAGTGGGTGATCCTGCTTTTCGGCTCGGCGGAGCTGTTTTTTCAGGATGGAGCGAAACGTGAGGAAATGGGGCCGGGAGACCACATTTTTATAGATTCCGGCCGAAAACACAGGATAGAATGGACAGATCCCTCGCAAAAGACCGTCTGGTTGGCGGTTCACGTCAAAAACAAATCATAGTTGACTTATAGGTTCCGTTCCGATATAGTATAAAACTACACTATATAATAGATGTATTAAAAATAATAACGAGCTGGAAGAGGTAGATATGGATAAGAAAGCAAAATTAACGATTGATGAAAAAACTGTTGAATTTCCGATTGTCGTAGGGACAGAAGGCGAAAAAGCAATAGATATAAGCAAATTGAGAGAGGAAACATCATATATTACGCTTGATCCCGGTTTTAGTAATACGGGCTCATGTCAGAGTGCCATTACGTTCATAGACGGGGAAAATGGGGTGTTAAGACACCGAGGGATACCTATCGAGCAGCTGGCTGAGAAATCCAGATTTATTGAAGCCGCGTTCCTGGTCATACATGGCAAGCTTCCGACACAGAAGGAGCTGGACGATTACTCCAAAGGGTTTAATCGTCATTCGATGATACATGAGGATATGAAGCATATTTTTGGCGGATATCCTCCAACAGCTCATCCCATGGCTATTCTTTCTGCGATGGTATGTTCACTTTCATGTTACTATCCGGAGCTGATAAATCCCAACCCGACAGAAGAGGACATAGATAATATTGCTATTGAACTTATGGCAAAGGTGCGTACCATAAGCGCTTTCTCTTATAAGAAGTCAATAGGTGAGCCATTTGTTTATCCAAGAGCTGATCTTAAGTATGTGGCGAACTTTCTGCATATGATGTTCTCGTCTCCCACGGCTGGGTATAAAATAGATGACGATATCGTAAGGGCGCTTGAGGTTCTTTTTATCCTTCATGTTGATCACGAACAGAACTGTTCTACATCAACTATACGTCTGGTGGGAAGTTCCCAGGCCAACCTCTTTGCGTCGGTTTCTTCTGCTATCTGCGCGCTTTGGGGGCCTCTGCATGGTGGAGCGAACCAGGAGGTCGTAGAGATGCTCAAGGCGATACAGGCCGATGGTGGAGACATAGACAAGTATATAGAAAAGGCGAAGAATAAGAAATCGCCTTTCCGACTTATGGGTTTTGGCCACAGGGTTTATAAGAACTATGACCCAAGAGCTCGTATAATCAAAACTCAGTGCGATAAGGTTCTCGAAAAGCTCGGAATTCATGATCCTTTAATGGAGCTTGCAATGAAGCTTGAAGCAAAAGCTCTTAAGGATGATTATTTCGTTGAGAGAAGATTGTTCCCGAATGTAGATTTTTATAGTGGGATCATCTACAAGGCCATAGGCATACCCGTAGATATGTTCCCGGTTATGTTCTCTATCGGCAGAATGCCCGGATGGATAGCCCAGTGGAAAGAGATGATAGAGACTCCAGGTGCGAGAATAGGCCGTCCTCGTCAGGTTTATGTGGGGGATACTAATAAAAACTATGTCCCGATGGAAGACCGCAAGTAATGATCGAAGAAGTCAGTGGCTTATACAAGATAGTCCCATTAAAACCTTTCAGAAAGACGGAAGGTGTTAGTTTTGATGTTGTTCCTATGGACATGATCCCCAGAGTGGATGGTATGGACAGGGTTATACACACCGGTGGAGCTGTTTCCCCCGGGAAGGTTGATGCTGTTGACCGACCCTGGTATATGCACCCTCATCAGGAAGATCATCTTCTTGTTCTTCAGGGTACCCGCTACACGGATATATACACACCGGATCATGGAAAGATCGAATCCTTTGATGTGTCTTCCGTCTGTATTAAAAAAAATGGAGAGATTGTTTCTGAGGGCCCAGCCATTCTCGTTTGGTCTTGTGGTGTATTCCATCGGATAAAAAGTGACGACAAAACAGGGTCGGCGTCTCTTAATCTCGCGACGAGATATGAGGGGTTTGATATTGATACTAATTTTAGTATTTATGATATTGATACTAATACCGGGGAATACAGGGTTATCCGAGAGGGACACCTTGACCAGGACAAGTAGAGCTTATGAATAAGGCAGAATTCAAGAAAGAACATGAAACCCTGAAAAGAAAACATTCTATTCCCCAGGGTGAGAAGCTTGAAAAGATGCTCGAGACGGAAGAAGGTCGGAAGAGATACGAGGATAGGTCAAAAAGGTGGGATGCCTTCAAGAAGAAGTGGAATATTGTTTTCATGATAGGGGATAAACCGGTTTTTAAAAAAGAAAAGAAAGGCAAGTGATCATTGTGGACGAAGCGAGAAATACTATTAAGAATATTGCCGAAAAATGTATGGAACTGGATGTCATTGAAAAGCGTAAGGTAGATGAGGGATACTGCGAACTGGTTTTTCGCGTAGCAGACCTCGATAAATGGGAGAAGATAATTGCAGACGCTCTGGGAGAGGCAGTAAAACCATCCGGAGTGAAGCCTGCAGGGGAAGACCTGAGTATTACAGACCAATATGGAGGGATAGCCGCAAATCAGACGCTTTTTAAGAGAGAGTATGAGGGCGGTGCCGTGATCGCTATGTTGTGGCCGTGGGATGAGGAGTATGTCACTTTAAAAGTAGCGCACACTGTGCTATCATAAAAAGAAAAGGGCAGGTAGCTATGAGGGTTCATTTAGCAGGATATAATGTTGATACAGATGTTCTTAAAGAGCTTAAGGAAAAATCCGGTGATCGTGACGATGTTACGCCGGAGGTTTTATCGGCGGCATACGCTCGTATAAGCCGTGACCCCAGGCCTATTAACGAGATCCGTATAGCAGCCAGAGAAGAAGTTGAAAGTACCCGTAAGTCTAATTCTACCATTATCTTTAAAATGGGGCATCATTCCGTAGCCGAACATGCAGTATTTAATATAGATATTATAGGGGCTTCACGCCTGGCGATGGAAGAGATAGAGAAATTCCGTCTTTGTTCATATACGGAAAAGTCACAGAGATATATAACCCTCGATAAGGACTACGTTGTTCCTGATGAGATCAAGGGGACTTCTCTGGAAAAAACCTTTACAGATATGATACACACGCAGAATGAGGCTTACTTTAAGCTTTATGACGCTCTCAAGAAACATGCATTCCAGAAACACGCTGATCTTGCCTCCGACCCCAAAAATGAGAATTTGCTTGAGGGGTGGGCAAAGGAAGATGCAAGGTATATCACAGCCCTGGCGACAGAAGCTCAGGTCGGACAGACGATAAACGCTCGGAACCTTGAGCTTTTGCTGAGAAGGTTTGCTTCTCATCCGGCGGCAGAAATAAAAGAGATAGGAAAGAAACTTTACGAGCAGGTTTCAGAAGTGGCTCCATCCGTTGTCATCTTTAATGAAGCAAATGATAAAGATATCAAGACTTATCCGGAGCTAAAAGAATTAGCTTCAAGCTTCTTGGCAGATATCGCCAGTGAGCAAATGGAATCCGGAGCAGACGTTAGCCTTGTGGAATACACGCAAGATGCGGACGCGATAGTTGCTACTTCGCTTGTCTGCCAGGCAACCGGCATGCCTTATGATCAGTGTTTTTCTTTTGTTAAAGGTATGTCTGACGATAATAAAAGGAACATTTTTAAGACTGCGTGGAGAAATATGCAGTTCTATGATTCCGTGCTTAGGGAGTTTGAGTATGTGAATTTAACATTTGATGTAGTTCTTTCAGCCGCTTGTTTTGGGCAGCTAAAACGGCATAGAATGAGCACTATAACATCACAGGAATATAATCCTGATCTTGGGAATACTATCCCCGAGAATAT
>CAYWDJ010000141.1:2681-3887 GCA_964457005.1 uncultured Planctomycetia bacterium | reverse complement strand
GCATCTTTTATACTTTTTAGTACATGGACATACTTTAATGAATGCCGCTTTGTTCTTCACAAGAAATACATTTTTTCTTCTGGCATTATATACCGACACACCATCACCCGAGAATTTTTTGAGGCCATCTTTCAGTGCATCGATAATAGAGACTTTGGCAGAGGGAAAATGCGAAAGGAACTGTTTTGTCCAAGCGAGATCCTTGACCTCTTTTTCCACATAAATATTTTCAGGAGAAATAGTAGTGTCCCATAAGGGACACTCCGAGAGGCCTTCTTTTATCTTCAAAGGCATAATATGAAGGTCTCTACCCTTATCAACAGTTGGGTATCTGAGGGAAACCAGATGTTTTTTTAGTTTATGAAAGAGGCCTGACCGGCCTTCTTCCGCCGTCTGTCCGATCCGAGCCATTGCAAAAACTTCCTCGACAGACATTTTATTTGAAGAACACAGTTCATAGATAAGCCTGGTAAGTTCATTCCTTTTATTAACACCAAGTTTTATAGGCAAAACCCTATCCAACCTATCCTGTATGTTTTTAATAGTATTAGTGTTGTCGGAAATAGACATGCAAATATTATACATTAGTGCATCTGGAGAGTCAAAGCGACAGATAGATAAAAAAATAGGGGCAATTCTTTTGAATTGCCCCTAAAAAATGGGGTGAGCGATGGGACTTGAACCCACGACAACCTGAACCACAATCAGGGGCTCTACCAACTGAGCTACGCCCACCATCCTATACCAGTGGTTTTATTTATAAAAAATGGTACGCCCGATAGGAAAACCAGCGTCGAACTCCATGTGAGACGCGCAGGATCCCCGACTCAAAGCAATAATCACAGTGGTCGGGAAAACCAGCGTCGAACTCCATGTGAGACGCGCAGGATCCCTAGCGGGTAGAGCATATTTTAATATGCTCTAAAAGATTGCTTACAGCAATCTTTTGCCATTTTACCTTTATGGAAAATGGTACGCCCGATAGGATTCGAACCTATGACCCTCGGCTTAGAAGGCAGATGCTCTATCCAACTGAGCTACGGGCGCATCAATAACAAAAGTCGCAAACTGAAGTTGGGCTCCTTCTATATCTCCTATCATATCGCACGGTGTCTCTCGCTTTGCTCGAGGCTCCTTCTATATTGCCCCTTATATCGCACGGTGTCTCTCGCTTTGCTCGAGGCTCCTTCTATATTGCCCCTTATA
>CAYWDJ010000141.1:0-2581 GCA_964457005.1 uncultured Planctomycetia bacterium | reverse complement strand
TCGCACGGTGTCCAACTAAGCTACGGACGCATCAAAACTTCATATTCGCACATGGTGCGGATGAAGGGATCTTGAGTCTGTTAACGCCCCGACCCCGACATACCGTAAATGTTTATCAGGAGTAAAATGGCTGAAACTCGTTTCAAACTATTTTACGACGCAATAAACACAAGGAACAACGTAAGTTGTTCCTGCCATAAGATCTCACCGTAATACACGAATCGTGATCTGATGGTGCGGATGAAGGGATCTTGAGTCTGTTAACGCCCCGACCCCGACATACCGTAAATGTTTATCAGGAGTAAAATGGCTGAAACTCGTTTCAAACTATTTTACGACGCAATAAACACAAGGAACAACGTAAGTTGTTCCTGCCATAAGATCTCACCGTAATACACGAATCGTGATCTGATGGTGCGGATGAAGGGACTTGAACCCCCACGGTTTTACCCACTAGATCCTAAATCTAGCGCGTCTGCCATTCCGCCACATCCGCAAAAAATTATTAATAGTGGTCGGGATACCGTGCAAGCCTAACAGGCTATATCAAGGAACCCCGACTCATCGCTATAATCATAGTGGTCGGGATACCGTTCTACCATCAAAGCAATATAGAAGGAACCCCGATTCATTAGCTATAAAATTAGTGGTCGGGAAGGTGGGATTCGAACCCACGACCCCCTGCTCCCAAAGCAGGTACTCTAACCAGACTGAGCCACTTCCCGACAGTCAAAAAACAATATAAAAACCCCATATATAAGGGGTTTTCATTCTGTGAGTCCACCCATTATAACAACGAGGTTTTCTTAAGTCAAGCTAAGTAATCCATTTATTTACCATTGCCCTCCCCTGACACACGCTTGCTAGCATGCTCAGGTATATGATATACTTACCCCATCATGAAAAAGTTTCTTACCATATTATTATCTGTATTCCTCTTATTCATAATAGCCTTATCGACTGTTTACGTGATCTATGTAAATGATGTCTACAAGAAAGTTCATGACATGCTTGAGCTCAAACTCTCAGAAACTACCGGAACAACCGTAACCATCGGAGACATCAAGTTCCTCCCTCCGAGAACCATTTTTGTATCCAGCATAACATTCAGTAAAAAAGATACCCCGGAACAAGTTATCGCGGTCGCAAAAAACACGACCATGGCGATATCCCTTCCATCCCTTATCAAAGACAAGCAGCTTGAAACCATTATAACCCTGAGAGGCCTTAAAATAAACATGATAGAGGTAACCGCGGTTTTAAAAACCACTTCCCCCAAGGCCGATACGTACAAAGAAGCCTTTGATGTCTCCAGAATAGATTCTGTTTTCATTATCGACGCGATGATATCCTCGGATGACTTTACCCTGCAAGACATAGTTGGTAACATCGAGCTCTCGAACGGCCTCATTGAGGGAGGAAAACTTATTTTTGTAACGAACAATTATAAATATTTTACGTCTTTCACCATGCCGGTAAGCCCTGAAAAACCATACAGCGTAGAGATCCGTTCAGAAAACATTAATATCTCAACAGAATTTACTATAGCCCCTGACAGAATAGTCCTTAACTCATTATCCGGGATACTTTACACGGTTCTCCTGGACCTTAACGGCGAAATAATAAACCCATTTACCGAACAAATTGCAATGTCCTTTGGCGGCACCTGGAAAACCGACCTTCGCTCCCTTTCTTCCCTGCCAGGCAGAATAGGAGATTTTTGCAGGAAAACACCGGTTGCGGGAGACGTAAGATCAAATCTCTATTTCAGCGGATCCGGACCTGACATCAAACAGTACAAACTCTCTTCTACAATACACGCATCCAATTTGAGATTAAATAAAATACGCTTGGCCGAATTTATGACAAAGGCCTCCATAAATAACGGAATCCTTGAAGCACCACTGCTTAACGGGATATTCTACGATGGGACCCTAATCGGAGACTTCAGAGCGAATGTATTCGAAAATAACCTGCCGTTCACTCTTAACCTCATCATCAACAATCTTGATTTTGAGAAGATGATGAATGATCTCACCTCTGAAAAATCACAGGTTTACGGCACAATGGGATTTACCCTTAACCTGGACGGTCTTGCCACAGCCCCTGCTTCATGGAGCGGACACGGCGACTTGACCATCGCAAACGGAGATCTGGGACCTATGCCGCTTATTACTCCCCTCCTGGGGGAGATGTACGCGTATCTCCAGAAATTCCTGCCATCCTCCGCTCAGGACAAAATAACAGACGCCTATGTGGACTTTGACATACTCGACAAAAAGATAGCTACTGAAGACCTGACATTGTTGGGCCGCGAAATAGCGATCACTGCATCGGGAACGGTTGATTTCGAGGAGAATCTTGATATGACTTTTGAAAACGAGATCAGGCCCAGAGACCCCGAAGACGTAAAAGAATGGCATGAAAAACTACGGGACTCTATCATAACTTTCGGCAAACATATCAGAAGAACACGCCTCACCGGAACACTCAGAGAACCCGAGTGGGGAATCTAAATATACTTCTTTACATCCTTCTTAAATTTCTTGAGAGCGTTACTTCTATGGCTTATCTTATTCTT